>JAHWKH010000031.1 GCA_019347995.1 Gemmatimonadota bacterium
CCATTCGTCGTCGCCGTCCAGGGGGAGGAGGGCCTGCAGCCGGTGCCCTACACCGAGCGCTGGCCCGAGCAGATGGCGGCGGCCGCGACGGCACTTCGCCAGGCCGCGGCCGCCGCTCCGGAAGAAGAGGCCGCCCTGCGCGCCTACCTGCAGGCGGCGGCGAGCGCGTTCCAGACCAACGACTGGTTCGCGGCGGACCAGGCCTGGGCCGCGGGCCGCGTCAGCGACCCGTCGATCCGCGTGGCGATCCTGGACACCGGCATCGACTTCCTGCACCGCGAGCTCGAAGGGCTGGTCGATCTCGAGAGCTCCGCCTCGTTCGTCGAGGGCGAGCCGGACATCGACGACCATCACTTCCACGGCACGCACGTGGCCAGCACGGTCGCCACGAACAGCGTCACCATCGCGGGCATCGCGCCCCACAGCACGCTCATCGCGGTGAAGGTGCTGTCGTTCCAGGGCAGCGGGACGTTCGAGGGCGTGATCGGCGGCATCGTGCACGCGGCCGACGTGGACGCCCACGTGATCAACATGAGCCTGGGCGCGCAGTTCGACCGCCGCCTCGAAGGCGCCCGGGAGCTGATCGAGGCGACGCGACGCGGCGTGAAGTACGCCGAGAAGGCGGGCACGATCGTGATCTCGGCCGCCGGCAACAGCGAGACGAACCTCGACGACGCGGGCGCGCCGATCGTCGCGCTGCCGTGCATGGTGAGCACGGTTTGCGTGGCCGCGACCGGGCCGCTCAACGGCCAGTTCGACGAGAACGGTCCGATCGTCACGGCGAACCACGACCAGCCGGCCTACTACACCAACTACGGCCTCAGCGCGATCCACGTCGCCGCCCCGGGTGGCAACGCCAACCCGGACGACCCGGATCAGGCGCAGGGCACGTGGCGTGACGAGGACCTGATCGTGGGCGCGCTGGCCGGCCGCTGCCTGAGCCCCGGACTGGCCCCGTTCTGCACCGTCAACAACCAGCCGCTCGTGAACTTCTACGTGTTCGCCGCCGGCACCAGCATGGCCGCGCCGCACGTGAGCGGCGCCGCCGCCATGATCCAGGCCGCGCACGGCGGCGTGCTGAGCGTGGACGAGGTCTTCGCGATCCTGACGGGCACCGCCGACGACGTCGGCGAGCCCGGCCCCGACCCGTTCTCGAACCACGGTCGCATCAACGTGCTGAGCGCCGTGACGCACTGACGCGCCGGACCCGAGGCGCCTGGGGGGAGGCTCGCCGGCCTCCCCCCAGGACCTCCCCGCCTTCTCTACGCGCCCACCCTCGCTTCGGCCCGATCGGTCTCGACGGAGCTGGCGGGCCCTCCAGCGCACGCTCGAGCCCCCAGCCGAGGGCCTCTCGGGCCCCGCTATGACAGAGCGGGGCGACGAACGGGCCTCGATGTCCATCTTCCTCCTGGTGGGGCTGGCCGCCTGCTGGATTCCGCGCGGCGCGCCACGGCGGTGAGCCCGCAGGCGGCGCTGCGCTTCGAGTGAACCGGCGTCCGCACATCGACTCGCCAGGGACCCTATGTCGGTGCGGCTTGTACGGAAGAGGTGGGTGACCGGCGTGGGCGACCGACTCGCGTACGAAGCGGGGAGCCCCGGCGTTGTGATGTAGGGCCGGCCCGCGCTCGGGCAGCCCGGCCCATGATTCGCCTTGCCCGCATTGCCCGCGACCGGTGCGAATCCCGCATTCGAAGTACCCGAGCGTCCGAGATCGGGATTCGCGTCGCCCGGCGACGTCAAGTCCGCACGCGTCCTCGCGTCGGGATGTCCAATGCGGATTATGCATCGTATGGCAACGTCAATTCCGCATTCGTCTCATCGGATGCCGCCGATGCGGAGTTCGCACGCGGGCGCGCTGCGCTCCCGCGGCGACGAATCGATCCTGGCCGTTGCGGCAGGCGTTCGCCCCGTCACTCGCTCCGCAGCGTCCGGGCCGGATCGAGGCGCGCCGCCCGCCGGGCCGGAATCCACGCGGCCAGGAGCCCCAGCGCGCCCAGGCCGGCGGTGACGACGGCGAGGGTCGCGGGATCGGTGGCGCTGACGCCGAAGACGAAGCTCTCCAGGACGCGGGTGGCCACGAGGGCGGCGCCCAGGCCCAGCCCCAGCCCCAGCGCCGTCAGGAGCGCGCCCCTGCGCACCACGAGCGCCACCACGTCCTGGCTGCGGGCCCCCAGGGCCATGCGCACGCCCACCTCGTGGGTGCGCTGCTCCACCGCGTAGGCGGTCGTGCCGTACACGCCCACCATGGCCAGAAGCAGGGCCAGGCCGGCGAAGGCCGTGAGCAGGCCGGTGTAGAAGCGCGGCTCGGTGATGGACGCGCGCACGTGGCCCGGAAGCGTGCCGTACTCGTCCACGGGGAGGGAGGGGTCCAGGGCGTGGACCTGGGCTTTCATGGGCTCCAGGAGCGCCGCGGGGTCTCCCGGCGTCCGGACGACGAGGTGGATGGCCGTTCTCGGGCCGGCGAGGAACGGCATGTAGAACTCCGGCTCCGGCTCCGACGCGAGCCCTTGCTGGCGCACGTCGCCCACCACGCCGATCACCGTGGTCCAATTTTCCCCTTCGTTGCCCAGCGCCACGCGGCGCCCCAGCGGGTCCTGCCCCGGCCAGAACGTGCGCGCCAGGCTCTCGTTGACCAACATGACGCGCCGGGCCTCCGCGTCGTCGGCGGGGGTGAATGCGCGGCCGCGCCGCAGCGGGATTCCCAGGGCCTCGAAGGTGCCGGGGAGGACCTGGTGCCAGCTCACCACCGGAGGCTCCTCGTCGGGCCCGAGCTCCATGCCCTCGGGCGTCATCCAGGTCATGTTCCGGCTGCGGCCCAGCGGGAGGATGTTGGTCCCGCCCGCCCTCTCCACGCCGGGGAGCCCCGCCACGTCCCGGTGGAGCGCGCCGAAGAAGGCGATGCGCTCCTCGTCGGTGGGATATTCGCTACCGTCGACCCGCACGGTCATCCACGCCACCCCCCGGGCGTCGAAGCCCGGATCCACGCGCACCAGGCGCACGAAGCTGTGCACCAGGAGCCCCGAGCCCACCAGGAGCACCAGGGCCACGGCCGTCTGGGCCACCACCAGCGCGCCCCTGAGCCGGCTCCGGCCCCCTCCCGCCCCCGGGCCGCTCTCGCGCAGCGCGCCCGCCGGGCCCGGCTTCGTCGCCTCGCCGGCGGGGAGCAGCCCGAAGACCACGCCCGTCGCCAGCGCCAGCGCGAGGCCGAAGGCCAGGACCCGGTAGTCCACGGCCACTTCGCCCAGGCGGGGCAGGTCACCGGGCCCGAAGGCTCGGAACGACCGCACGGCGGCCTCGGCGAGGCCCAGGGCGAGGAGCGCGGCGGCGGCGCTCAGCAGCAGGCTCTCGGTGAGGAGCTGGCGCGCCAGCCGGCCGCGAGCCGCACCCAGCGCGCAGCGCACGGCCATCTCGCGGCTCCGCTCGCTCGCCCGGAGCAGGAAGAGGTTCGCGACGTTGGCGCACGCGATGAGCAGAAGGAGGCCCACGGCGCCTCCCAGGACCAGGAGCCGGGGGCCCACCTCGCCCACCGTGCTCTGCCGCATGGGATCGGGCACCGGCCAGCGCAGGC
Organism: Gemmatimonadota bacterium; assembly: GCA_019347995.1. The sequence goes on from JAHWKH010000031.1 coordinate 3,569, forward strand.
CCGCCTCGGGAGTCTCGGCGGAGAGGGACTCACCGATGGTCCGCAGCTCGTCGCGCGCGGCCTCCAGCGAAGCGTCGGGAGCCAGCCGGCCGAGAGCCTGCACGAAGAAGTTCGCCCGCTCCGTCAGGTCGTCCTGCACGCGCTGGATGGGATACCACACCTCCACGTCGCCGTGGGAGATGGCCTCGGGGGGATGGAAGCCGGGGCCCATGACGCCCACCACCGTGAACGGCTCGCCGTCGAGGCGCAGCGTCCGTCCCAGCACCCCGAGGTCGCCCCCGAAACGTCGGGTCCAGAAGCCGTGGGAGAGGACGGCGACGCCCTCCACGCCCGGGCGGTCCTCGGCCTCGGTGAACGCGCGGCCCAGGGCGGGCCGCACGCCCAGAACGTCGAACCAGGCGGCGGAGACGCCGGCCCCCAACACCTCTTCGGGCTCGCCGACGCCCCTCAGCACGCGGCGCTCCAGCCTGGAGGCGGCCAGCGCCTCCAGGGTGCGGCTCCGCTCGGCCCAGTCGCGCACGTCCACGGGCGAGGAGGAGAAGGTGCGATCGCTCTCGCCGTCCGTGGTGCCCACCACGACCAGGCGGTCCGCTTCGGGATAGGGAAGGGGCCGGAGCACGACGGCGTCCACCACCGAGAACACGGCGGTGCCGGCGCCGACCCCGAGCGCCAGGGTCGCCACGGCCGCCAGGAAGAAGCCCGGGTGCCGGCGGAAGGAGCGCAGGGCGTAGCGCAGGTCCTGGCCGAGGGTGCTCACGATGCCGTCTCCACGAGAGGGTCGCCGGACGCCACGGCGGGCCAGCGCCGCGCCGCGCGGGAGGTCGAGGACGAGGAGGGTCCAGAGACGGAATCGGCCGAGGAGGCCCCGGTGCCGCGGCTCGGCGCTCCGGTCCCGGTAGGCCTCGACGAGCTCCGCGCCGTGCTCCTCGCGCAGGCGGCGGGGCAGGAGCCGCAGGAGGAGCCTGTAGACGCGCTCGCCCGGAGGCACGTCAGGCCTCCAGGCGCGCCGCCACCAGGCGGGCCGCCTTCCCCAGCCGCTCGCCCTCCGCCCGCAGCGCCGCCCGGCCCAGGGGCGTGAGGGCGTAGTAGCGGCGGCGGCCCGCGTGGGCGCCCTCCTCGCCGGGGTTCTCGGCCTCCTCGAGGAGGCCTTCGTCGCGCATGCGCTGCAGGGAGCCGTAGAGGGTGCCGGGTCCCATGCGCACCCGCCCCGACGTCACCTCCTCCACCTCGCCCGCGATGGCGTAGCCGTGCGCCGGCCCGCGGGCCAGGGCCAGCAGGACGTGGAAGACCACCGGAGTCAGGGGCAGGAGGCTGTCGAGGCGGGCGTCGTCCACGGAGGCGATCCTGAGCGGGGAGCGTTGCGCTTCACCCGGGTTCGACGCGGAAGTGTCGGACACCGTTGCATCCGCTGTCGATGTAAGTGACCCAGGCGGCCGGGTTACCTTGTGCGCCATGATCGTGATCGTGGGGGGAGGCATCAGCGGGCTCGCCGTGGCGCACCACCTGGTGCGCCGGGGAACCGACGTGCGCCTCTTCGAGGCCGGTACGGAGTTCGGGGGCGTCATGCGCAGCCGCGTCGTCGAGGGCCGGGTCCTGGACCTGGGACCGCAGCGGACGCGCCTGACCTCCGACGTGCGCGAGCTCGTGGAGGGAGCCGGCCTGGGCGATCGCTTGATGCGCGCCCGGGGCGACCTTCCCCTCTTCGTGTACCGCAGGGGCCGCCTCCGCCGCGCCCCCCTGTCCCTGGGCGCGGCCGTCACCACGGACCTCTTCGGCTGGGGCGCCAAGCTGCGCGCCCTCGTGGAGCCGCTCACGGGCGGTCCCCGCGAAGGCGAGAGCGTGGAGGCCTTCTTCGTCCGCAAGTTCGGGCGCGAGGTGTACGAGGCGCTCCTCGGGCCGCTCTATGGGGGCCTCTACGCCTCGGATCCCGCCCGCATGAAGGTCGGCCACGGCCTCGCCCGCACCCTCCGGGAGATGGGGGCGGAGGAAGGCAGCCTGCTGCTGCGTCTGGCGCGGCGCGGCGCGGCGGCCCGGCGCGCGGTCGAGGCCATCTCCTTCGAGGCGGGGATGGGCGCGCTGCCGGCGGCGCTGGCGCGGAGGCTGGGGGACCGCGCCCGCGCGGCGAGCCCCGTCACGGCCCGGGAGCCGGCGGCCGCCGGAGGATGGGAGGTGACGGCGGGCGGCGAGGCCGTCCGGGCCCGGGCAGTGGTGCTCGCGGCGCCGGCCGACGCCGTCGCGGCCATCCTCCCCCCGTCGGCCCGCAACGCGTCGCGGCGGCTCGCGTCGCTGCGCTACAACCCCCTCGCGGTCGTCCACCTCCATGCCGACGCCTCCGGGCTCGAGGGCTTCGGATACCAGGTGGCCTTCGGAGAGAGCCTGGAGACCCGGGGCGTCACCTGGAACGCGAGCATCTTCGGCCGGGACGGCGTGTTCACCGCCTACCTGGGGGGGATGGCGAACCCCGGCATCGTGGAGGAGGACGACGAGCGGCTGGGGCGCCTGGCGGCCGCGGAGTTCGAGACGGTCACGGGCCGACCGGCGCGGCCCCTGCTCGTCAGCCGCCTGCGCCAGCCCGCCTGGGACGCCACCTGGGACGCCCTGGACGGGCTGGATCTGCCGCCGGACCTCCACCCGTGCGCGGCCTGGTACGCCCGACCGGGGGTGCCGGGGCGGGCGAAGGACGCGCGGGCGCTCGCGGCGCGGCTGGCGGGGGGCTGACCCGCGTGCCACCTCGATCCGGGATTGCCCCGGGTCCGGGTTGGTCAGGCGATCCGGGGACCCCAGATTACCCTGCCGGCGGCGCGTCGGGCCAGGTCCGGTGCCGCGCCACGATGACCGCGGCCGCGCCGCGCTCGCGGATTCCCTTCTCCTCCCAGCTACGGTGAAGCCTTGGACCGCCGCACGCTCCTCCGCCGCCGCCGCCGGCTCCGCCCTGGGCGGCTGCGCGGGCCGCGCCCCCGGCTCGGGCACGCTCCCGCCCGCGCGCGGCCTGCCGCCCCGCCATCGCCTCATACCCGTGGACGCGTCCTTCGACCGCATCGTGCGCACGGTGGTGGGCCTGCGTCCCTACCGTCCGTCGGGCTTCGTGGTGCGTGCCGAGCCCATGGGGGGCAAGCTCGTGGTCCACAACTACGGCCACGGCGGCGGCGGGATCAGCCTCTCCTGGGGCTCCTCGCACCTGGCGGTGGAGGAGGTGCTCGCCAGCGAGCACCGGGAGGTGGCGGTGGTCGGGGCGGGCGTCATGGGGCTCACCACGGCGCGCCTGCTCCAGCGCGCCGGGCGGCGCGTCACGATCTACGCGCGCGACCTGCCGCCGAGCACCACGTCCAACGTCGCGGGGGGGCAGTGGACACCCTTCTCCGTGTTCGATCCCGACGCGGTCACGCCGACCTTCCGGGCGCGCTTCGACCGGGCGGCCCGCCTGGCGCACCGCCACTTCCAGGACTTCCTGGGCCGCGGCTACGGCGTCTCGTTCGCGGACAACTGGTACCTCTCCGACGCGCCGGTGCGGCTGGGCTCCCTCATCACGGAGCTGCCCGACCTCTTCCACGACGTGGAGGAGGCCGTCCCGTTCGAGGAGCATCCCTTCCCCAGCCGCCACGCCGCGCGCGTCACCACCATGATGGTCGAGCCGGGGGCCTTCCTGGCGGCCACCGAGCGCGACGTGCGGCGCGCCGGCGGCGTGGTGGTCGTGCGCGCCTTCCGGGACGCCGCCGACCTGCTGAGCGTGCCGGAGCGCGTCATCGTCAACTGCACCGGCCTCGGCGCCCGGGAGCTGTTCGGCGACGAGGAGCTCGTGCCCGTCAAGGGACAGCTCACGGTGCTCGTTCCCCAGGCGGAGGTGGACTACCTGGTGCTGCGCGGAGGCGCGTACATGTTTCCGCGCAGCGACGGGATCCTGCTGGGCGGCACGTTCGAGCGGGGGGAGTGGAGCCTGGAGCCCGACGCGGACGCGCTGCGCCGCATCGTCGCCGACCACGTGGGCTTCTTCGACGCGATGGGGGCGCGGCTGCGGGGCGCCTGAGGCCCCGCTCCACCGCCGGGGCTGCGGCTACTCCACGCCCACGGGCTGCGACAGCCGGAGCCCGTTGGTGCAGCGGGCGTGGCCGCCCGCCCGGCACAGGCAGCGCCGCAGCGAGAGGCTCTGCGTCCCGCTCCCGTCGCCGAGCCGCGCTTCCACCAGGTCGGCCAGGATCCGTGTGAAGCGCGGGCTGTCGTGGGGCACCGGGACCCGGTGGAACGCGAGGCCCGCGTCCTCGGCGACCTCCCGCAGCTCGCCGTCCAGCTCGGCCAGGGTCTCGGACTGCTCGTGCATGAAGCTCACCGCCACCACCACGACCCGCTCCGCCTCCAGCGCGCGCACCACGTCGTCCACGTCCGGGGCGGTCCACTCGATGGGGCGGTTGGTGTGGTTCTGATAGCCCATCCAGTAGCGCGCCACCCCGAGCCGCGCCGCGATGGCGGCGCACGTCTCGTCGACGTAGCGGTCGTAGCGGTTGCCCTCTTCCAGGTACCGGATGGGGGTGCCGTGGATGGAGAACAGGAGCGCGGTGGAGGCCTCCCGCAGCTCCGCGCCCCGGGCGCGGCAGAAGGTGGCCGTGTGCTCCGCGTGGAAGGCGGCGTAGTCGGGGTGGGCGTGCCAGCCGCCGATCTCCAGGAGCTCGGCCCCGGCCCCTGCGGCCTCCAGCGCACGGCTCGTCTCGGCGAGGGCGGCCACCGTGGTGGAATGGCCGCACAGCGGATAGACCGGCAACGCCACGAGCCGCTCGCAGCCGTCGTCCAGGGCCCGCCGCACCACGTCCTCGACCAGCGGCTCGAGGAACTGGTATCCGGCGTAGCAGACGGCGTCGTGGCCGCGGCTCCGCAGCTCCTCCCCGAGACGCTCGGCCTGGCCACGGGCCTGGCCGTTCAAGGGCGAGCCGCCGATCGCCCGGTATTCCTCCACCAGGGCGTCCACGCGGTCCTCGGCGAGCTGCCGGCTGCGGGCGCGCCGGGCCTCCTCCGACGCCGCGCCCTCCAGGCGGGCGTTGGTGAAGAAGATGCGCTCGAGGAAGGGCAGCACCTCCTCCCGTGTCGCGTTCTCCGGCTCCCCGAAATTGAGGACCAGCACGCCGGTCTTCACGAGAGGGCTCCGCGGCCCGCCGACGACACCCCGGCACCGGGAGGGGCGTCCGCGCCGGAGGGGGCGGCCGCGTGCACGGCCTCCACCACGGCCGCCAGCACGCGATGGTCGGTCTCCGGCAGGATGCCATGGCCCAGGTTGAAGATGTGCCCGGGACGGCCGCCGGCCCGCTCCAGCACGTCCCGCGCCCCGGCCACGGCCACGTCCTCGCCCGCCAGCAGCGCCACCGGATCCAGGTTGCCCTGGATGGCGCGCCCGTGTCCGATGCGTGTCCAGGCCTCGTCGAGGGGGAGCAGGTGGTCGACGCTCACCGCGTCGCCGCCCGCCTCCGCCACCGACTCCAGCAGGGCCGGGTTGCCGCCGAAGTAGTGGATGGAGGGGATCCCGGCCTCCTCCAGGCGCCGGAAGAGGCGCCGTGAGTACGGCATCACGTGGGCGCGGTAGTCCTGTACCGACAGCGTCCCCGCCCAGGAATCGAAGACCTGGACGGCCGCGGCGCCGGCCTCGTGCTGCGCCACGCCGAAGTCGGCCAGGTGGTCGGCCCAGTAGGTCGCGAGCCCGTCCCACGCCGCGGGCTGCTCCCAGATGAAGGTCTTCAGCTCCCGCAGATCCCTGGAGCGGGGGCCCTTCACCAGGTAGGAGCACAGCGTGAACGGCGCACCCACGAAGCCCAGCACCGGCACGTCGAGGCGCTCCACCAGGATGCGGATGGCGTCCAGGTTGTAGTCCAGCGCCTCGCGGGGGTCGAAGGGACGCAGCGCCCCGACGTCGGCGGCGGAGCGCACCGGCCGGTCCACCACCGGACCCACGCCCTTGCGCAGCTCCACCTCGAGCCCCGCGGCGAAGAACGGTGTCGCCAGGTCGTTGTAGAGGACGGCGGCGTCCACCGGGAAGTAGTCCAGGGGCAGCGCGGTGATCTCCGCCGCCGCCTCGGGGTCGCGCAGGAGGTCGAAGAAGGCCTGATCGGCCCGCAGCTCCCGGTAGCGCGGCAGGCACCGCCCGGCCTGGCGCATGAACCAGATCGGCGTGCGGTCCACGGGCTCCCGGCGCAGGGCCCGGAGGATACGATCGTTGAAGCTCACGGAGGGCCTTGGCGGTCGATGAGGTGGGGCCGGCGGAGTCGCGGCCTGTATAGGCCGACGCGACGGATCAGGTTCCCGGCGCGACGGGGAACGGGGGTGGCGCGACGTGCCGTCCCGACCGAAACTCCGTAAGGTTCGTTGACCCGTGAAATTCCGAGGAGTCAGCCCGTGCGCCTGTGGCCCCGCCGCCGCTCCGCCGCAGGTCCCGTCCGCGTCATGGTGGTGGACGACGACGACGCGCTGCGGCTGTCCGTGGCCCGGGTGCTGCGCCGCGCCGGATACGGGGTGGAGGAGACGGACGACCCGCGCCTGGCGCTGGAGCGGCTCCGGAGGGACGACCCTCCTCACGTGGTGGTGTGTGACGTGGTGATGCCCCTCATGAACGGCATCCTGTTCGGCCAGCGCGTGCGGGAGCTCGGCGTGGACGTGCCCATCGTCTACATGTCCGGGCTGGCCGAGGAGAGCGCGCTCCGCGACTGGGGCATCCCCGCGTCCATCCCGTTCCTCGCGAAGCCGTTCGAGCCCGCCGAGCTCCTGGCCGTGGTGGAGGGGATCGTGGACCGGTCGGACGCGGGTGAGCGCGCCGGCGGCGAGCCCTGATCCCGTCCCGCGGCCTTGCCGTCGGCCGCCCACGGGCCGAGCATGGATCCGGTTCCCCCACCGAACGCCGACGGCCCCCATCCTGATCTGGAGGTGCGCCCGTGCTCCGCTTCTCGACCCTCTCGCGCCTCGCGCTCGCGCTCCTGACGGCCGCGGCCGCGCTCCCCGCCGCGGCGGGCGCGCAGGCGGCGAGCCTGGTGGCGCCGGACGGGTCCTTCGACCTGAACCGGTTCTACACGTCGGACGAGACGAACCGGATCCTGGGCGAGCTGCACGTGCGCTTCCCGGAGCTGACCGAGCTGTACGCCGTGGGCGAGAGCCTGCACGGCCAGCCGCTGCTGCTCATGGAGGTGACGAACGAGGCCACGGGTCCCGCCGCCGACAAGCCGGCGCTCTACGTGGACGGCGGCATCCACGCCGCCGAGCTGACGGGCTCGGCGGTGGCGCTCCACCTCCTGGGGCACCTGCTGCAGGGCTACGGGAGCGACGCGCGCGTCACGCGGCTCCTGGACGAGCGGGCGTTCTACATCCGGCCGAAGTTCAACCCCGACGGCTCGGATCTGGTGCTGATCCACGACCAGTTCCTGCGCAGCTCCATGCGCCCGGTGGACGAGGACGAGGACGGGCTCTTCGACGAGGATCCCCCCCGGGACCTGGACGGCGACGGGTGGATCACGTCCATGCGCATCCCCGATCCGGACGGCGGCTTCTACGCCCATCCCGGCGACTCCCGCCTCCTGGTGGAGATCGACGACGACGCGCCGGCGCCGGCGGGTGCGCGCCGCTACCGGGTGGTGCGCGAGGGCGTCGACGAGGACGGCGACGGGCGCATCAACGAGGACGGGTTCGGCGGCAACGACATGAACCGCAACTTCCCGCGCAACTGGGAGCGGCTGCACCTCCAGCCCGGCTCGGGCCCGTTCCCCCTCTCCGAGCCCGAGACGTACGCCACGGTGCGCTTCCTGGTGGACCATCCCAACGTGACGGGGATCGTGCACGGCCACACCTCGGGCGGGTTCGTCTACCGCCTGCCCTCGGCGTCGGCGCCCTCGCTCTTCCCGCGCGACGACCTGGAGCTCATCGAGCACCTCGGCGCCGAGTACACCCGCAGCACGGGTCGCCCGGTGGTGCCCAGCGCGACCCACCCCACCGAGCACCGCTACGGCACGCTCATCTCGTGGGGCTTCTGGGACGGCGGCATCATCGGCTGGGTGCCCGAGTACTCGCCCGGGCCCGAGGCGTGGGTCACCGACTACGACGGCGACGGCAGCATCGACCCCCTGGAGGAGATGCGCTACAACGAGGAGGCGCTGGGCGGGCGCTACTTCTCGGCGTGGACGCCGTACGACCACCCGCAGCTCGGCGCGGTGGAGATCGGCGGCTGGCACACCAAGTTCTGGGGGCAGAACCCGCCCGCCGAGCACCTGGAGGAGGAGACCACGCCCCAGCTTCCGTGGCACCTGTACCTGGCGGAGGCGTCGCCGCTCCTCACCCTCTCCGAGCCCCGCGTGGAGGCCCTGGGCGGAGGCCGTCACCGCGTCAGCGTCACCGTCGGCAACGAGGGCTTCCTGCCCACGAGCCTCACGGGCCGCGGCGCCGTGGGCCGCGAGGACGACGGGGCGCTGGTCGAGCAGGTGGTGCGGCCTCCCCACGCGACGCTCGAGGTGGGC
>JAHWKH010000320.1 GCA_019347995.1 Gemmatimonadota bacterium
ACGGCGGCGCAGCCTACACGGGCGACGCCTGGCACCGGTCGCCGGCGCCCGGGCTCACTACCGTGCCGCGCATGCGCGACCGGGTGCACGTTGCCGTTATCGGAGGGGGCCGCGCTCCGCAGGACGTCCGGGCTCTCGCCGAGGGCGTGGGCGCGGAGGTCGCCAGGCGCGGGGCGGTGGTCGTCTGCGGCGGTCTGGGAGGCGTGATGGAGGCGGCGTGCCGAGGCGCCAAGCGCGAGGGCGGCGCGACCGTGGGCATCCTGCCGGGCGCGCAGCGATCGGAGGCGAACCGCTGGGTCGACGTCGCGGTCCCCACCGGCCTCGGTGAGGGACGCAACCTGGTGATCGTCCGCACGGCCGACGCGGTGATCGCCGTGTCGCAGGGGACGCGCGACGATATCCTGCGCGTCTCGGACGCCCGCCCGGAACGGGTCCACGTCATCCACAACGGCATCGACACCGCCCTCTACCACGCGACCGAGGCGCGCGACGCGCTGGACGCCTGGCTCCGCCCCGACGCGCCCCCCTCCCCCTCCTCGCTCCAGGCCCTGCGGGACCGTCTGCGCGGGCTCGGCGGCGGGATCGCGGGCGACAGCCGCAGGTCGCTGGCGGGCCTCGGCATCGAGCTGGCGAGGCTCGAGGGCCCCGACGAGGGCCCCTGGAGCACGCCGGAGGCCAGGCGTGCGCTGGAGGAGATGGAGGCGGCGCTCGCCGTGCCGGCCGACGAGGCGGCGCGGAGCCTCCTGGGCGAGCCCGCTCCGGACGTGGCCCCGGCCCCGGCGCTGCGGCCCTCCTTCGACGTGGCGGCCCTGGCGGGCTTCCTGGACGAGCCGCACGCGGAGCTGCGCGCCGAGGTGATGGGGCTCCTGGCCTCGGACCCTCGCCTGCGCCCGCCCGTGGAGCTGGACCGGGCGGCGCACCGCGAGCGCGTGCTGGAGGCACTGCTCGTCATCGCCGGGCGCGGCTGGGGCTCGCTGGCGTATCCGGAGGATCTGGGAGGCGAGGGCGCGCCGGGACGCGCCATCGCCGCGTTCGAGACGCTGGCCTTCGGCGACCTGAGCGTGCTGGTGAAGCACGGCGTCCACTTCGGGCTCTTCGGCGGCAGCGTGCTCCAGCTCGGGACGCGCCGCCACCACGAGCGCTGGCTGCCCGCGGTGGCAAGCCTGGAGGCGCCGGGGTGCTACGCCATGACGGAGGTGGACCACGGCTCCAACGTGCGGGACGTTGAGACCACCGCCGAGTACGACGCGGACGCGGAGGGCTTCGTCCTGCACACGCCCCACCCGGGGGCTCGCAAGGACTGGATCGGCAACGCGGCGCTGCACGGGAAGGTGGCCACCGTCTTCGCGCGACTCCGGGTGGCCGGCGAGGACCACGGCGTGCACGCCTTCGTCGTCCCACTGAGGGACCAGGACGGCGCGCCGCTGCCGGGCGTGACGCTGGAGGACCGGGGCCCCAAGGAGGGCCTCAACGGTGTGGACAATGGCCTCATCGGCTTCGACCGGGTCAGCGTGGACCGCGACGCGCTCCTCGACCGCTTCGGCAGCGTGACGGAGGACGGCCGCTACACGAGCCCCATCCCGGGGGCCGGGCGGCGTTTCTTCACGATGCTGGGCACGCTGGTGGCGGGGCGCATCAGCATCGCGGCGGCCTCCGTGAGCGCCGCGAAGACCGGCCTGACCATCGCCGTGCGCCACGGCGAGCGGCGGCGCCAGTTCGGCCCGTCGGGGGAGGGCGAGGTGCCGCTCCTCCACTACCTGACCCATCAGCGCCTCCTCCTGCCCCGGCTGGGCGCCACCTACGGGCTCCACTTCGCCGTGCGCCACCTGGTCGCCGCCTACGACGCGGTGCAGACCTCGGCCGAGCCGGAGGAGGCCGCGCGGCGCGAGATCGAGGTGGATGCCGCGGGGCTCAAGACCTTCGCCTCATGGCACTGCGTCGATACGCTCCAGGCGTGCCGCGAGGCGTGCGGAGGCGTGGGGTACCTGGCGGCCAACCGCTTCGGCGCCCTCAAGGCAGACACCGACGTGTTCACCACCTTCGAGGGCGCCAACACCGTCCTCCTACAGCTGGTGTCCAAGGGGCTGCTGTCGGCGTATCGCGACGACATGGGCGACCTGCGCCTGTGGGGCGTCGTCCGCTACCTGGCCGAGCGGGCCGAGACCCGCCTCACCGAGCTGAACCCGGTGGTGACGCGCCGGACCGACCCGGAGCACCTGGACGACTCCGAGGTCCACCTGGCGGCCTTCCGCTACCGGGAGGAGCGCCTCCTCTCCTCGGCCGCCCGGCGCCTCAAGAGCCTCCTCGACGACGGCGTGGATTCCTTCGAGGCCATGAACCACGTGCAGGACCACCTGGTCACGCTGGCTCTCGCCCACGTGGAGCGCGTGGTCCTGGAGCGCTTCCAGGAGGGCGTCGCCCGCGCCCCGGCGCCCGGCCTGTCCGAGGTCCTGGGCGACCTGTGCGGCCTGTGGGCGCTCTCCCGCCTGGAGGCCCACGCCGGCTGGTACCTGGAGGCGGGCTACGTGGAGCCGACGAAGAGCCGGGCCATCCGCGCGCGCCTCAACGCGCGCTGCGGCGAGGTCCGCGAGCAGGCCCGCTTCCTGGTGGACGCGTTCGCCATCCCCGACGCCGTGCTGGAGGCTCCCGCGGGGATCGCCGGGGATCCGGCCTGAGGAAACACTTGTTTTTTCCCCTGGGCCCCTCCCATCTTCCATCGTACGCTGCGACACGCTCCACGACCGCGGGATCGCCCCCCGGGCGTCCCGACCGACCGAATATCTCCGGAGGAAGCCGGCATGCGGAAGCCACGTCTTCTCGTCCTGGCCCTGGTGGGCCTCGTGGGCCCCCTGGCGGCCCCCGCCGCTGCGCAGGAACACCAGTGGACGAGCGACCGCCCCGACGGGGTCGCCCCCGTGGGCATCATCGCCGACCGCACCCTCGCGGCCGGAGCGCTCGAAGTGGGTTACCGCTTCAGCAACATGGACGCGGAGGGGATCAAGTCCGGCCCCGACCGATTCAGCGAAGCGCAGGTGCTGGGCATCTTCGACTTCGTCCCCGTGAGCCGCTCGATCGACACCCACGTCCTGACCCTCGGCTACGGCCTCAACGACGACGTGACGGTGATGGCCAACCTGGGCTGGATCTCCAAGCGGCGGGAGACGGCGAGCCAGGAGGCCTTCGTCATCCAGGAGACCTCCGACATCGCCGACGCGAAGGTGGACGTGCTGTGGGACGTCTGGGAGCGCGGGCCGTATCGCGCCCACGTGCAGCTCGGCGCGGTCGTTCCCCTGGGCTCGGTGGAGGAGACGGGCTTCTTCCCCGACAACAGCGAGGCACCCCTGCCGTACGACATGCAGATCGGCACCGGGTCGTGGGCGCTGGTGCCGGGCGCGGTCGCGGCGACGCAGAACGAGAACGGCACCGTCG
>JAHWKH010000321.1 GCA_019347995.1 Gemmatimonadota bacterium
CGAGGGCCCGGTGCGCCCGGACGGCGCCGGGGTCAGGGCGCTCGGGCACGTGCCCCGCGCCGAGCTGCCGGCGCTCTACGCGGCGGCCGACGTACTCGTCCTGCCCTCGATCCGGACCGCAACTTTCACGGAGCCGTGGGGGTTGGTCTGCAATGAGGCGATGCACCAATCAACCCCGATCGTCGCCACCGACGCCGTGGGCGCCGTGGCGGGGGGTCTCGTCCGGGACGGGCGCAACGGCCTCGTCGCACCGGAACGTGATGCCGCCGCCCTCGCCGCACGGCTGCGTGCCGTGGCCTATGCTCCCGAGCTTCGAGCGCGGCTGGGCGCGGCTGCGCGCGCTGCCCGGGGTGGGGAGCTGGACGGTCGCCTGCCTGGCCCTGCACGGCCAGGGCCGCTACGACGTCATCCCCGCCGGGGACCTGGGGTTTCGCAAGCTGTTGGGTCGCCTGGACAGTGGCGGAGACCCGGCCGCACGCGTGGACGAGGCCGTCGTGCGCGAGCGCTTCGCCGTCTACGGCGCCTGGGCGGGGCTGGCCGGCGCGCACGCCATGAGCCTCCTGCACCAGCCGCGGGGTGCGCGCGTCGCCGCGTGAGGGCCCTTGAGTGAGATCGAAGGATCGACCCCCGTCAGCGCGGTCGATCCTTCGAACGTCGCCCCGCGCCTGGGGCAGACACGGGGAGGCTCAGGGCCCCGCCGGGCGCACGAGCCCGGACTCGTAGGCGAACACGACCGCGTGGACGCGGTCGCGCAGGTCGAGTTTGGCCAGGACGTTGCGCACGTGGGTCTTGGCGGTGGTCTCGCTGACGAAGAGGGCGCGTGCGATCTCGAGGTTCGACGAGCCCTTGGCCAGCAGCTCGAGGACCTCGCGCTCGCGCGCGGTGAGCTTGGCCAGAGCGGCGGTGAGGAACACCGCTGCCAGCACCAGTCGCGCTACCAGGAGCAGGCCGTCCACGTCTTCCTCCCAGCCGAACGTCCGGCCCGTGCGCTCCACGGCGGCGCTCACCAGGGGCTGGAAGCCCGATTCCACGCCGCCGACGCCGCCGGTCCAGCTCCCCGCCAGCTGAGCGGTGATCGTGTGGCGGCCCACGAGCACCCGCACGTCGCTTCCCAGAACCCGGTTGAAGTCCTCGCTCGAGAGGGTGCGGTCGGTGTAGACCAGTCCGAGAGTCGATCCCCGGCCCATGTCCCGCCGCGCCCGCACCACGTTGAAGAGCGCGTCCGAAGCCCCCGCGTCCACGGCCGTGGGGCTCTCGTCCAGGGCGCCCAGCCAGCCCACCTGCCAGGCGCCCACCTTCCCCGACAGCTTGGCCCCGCCGATGGGATCCACGATGCGGCGGGTGTGGACCAGGTTGCGGGGCATCTGGAAGATCTCGGCTCCTTCCAGGAAGAACGGCCGCTTCTCCGGGAAGAAGATGGCGAAACGCTCGTTGACGGTGAGCTGGCTGGCGTCGGCCTCCACCTGGGAGAAATCCGGGTTGTAGGTGGCCGTCAGCGTGAGGTTCCGCGTGAGGCCGACCCGCCCGTCGACGCCGAAGTCCGACTCGAGGTCGCCCCGCTCGAACGTCCCCGCCGCATCGGTGCCGATGAGCCGCCCCGTGACGACGGGCGTCACCTCCACGAGACGCTTGGCCCTCAGGCCCTGGAGCCCGCGCAGCTTGCCGATCTGCGCCAGCGTGGAGGGAATGTCGCTGGACAACGGCGCCCACGAGCTCTTGAAGTCGGTGCGCTTGACGCCCCGCACCACGTTGAAGCCCCAGTCCTGCTCGGGTGCGTCGCGGAGCCGGATGGAGAGGAAGGGGATCCTCACCTCCGCCTCCCACCCGTAGTCCGTGATGCGGCCCCGGCTCTCCCAGATGAAGTCCGGGCTGAAGTCCATCGGAGGGCGCGACAGACTGTTGCCGCCTCCGCCTCCGCCTCCGCCTCCGCCTCCGCCTCCTCCGCCTCCTCCTCCGCCCAGCCGCTCGATCCCCTCGATCCAGAGGCCGTCGGACTGGACGCCGATGGGGTTGATGTAGAAGGAATACGCCTGGCGCTGGTCATCGAAGGTGTCCAGCATGATGCGGAACCAGTCGTCGGTGCGCATGGCCTGGTCGCGGTCGGCGAGGCGGGCGATGGCCGCTCCCGGCTCCGGGTCGTGTCCCCGGACGCCCACGTACAGGGCGTCGGCCGTGTAGAAGACCAGGACCTCGGTGGCGAAGACCGCCGGCGTCCCCTCGTTCGGCCAGTACTGCGTGAAGTCGGTGAGCAGCGCCGCGTCGCTCCACACGGCTTCGTCCAGGTGGCCGTCCACCGACACCTCCGGAGCCTCCACTCTCGGCGGCCGCACGTCGAGCTCCCTCTGGCTGCCGCTGTACGTGAGGGAGTCGGCGGCCAGGGCGGCCGGCAGGGCGAGCGTCAGGATAGCGAGCATGGGAGGACCGCGGTCAGTCCGCCGTCTCCGGCTGGGTCCGGGCGGCGTAGATGGCGTGGAGGTCGGGGAGCGTACGGTGGAGAAGGGCCGTCATCTGCGGGTCGAACTGGATTCCGGAGAGCTCGTGGATCTGGAGGAGCGCATCGTCCCAGGACAGGGCGGGGCGATACGCCCGGCTGCTGGTCATGGCGTCCAGCGCCTCGACGAGGCCCACCAGGCGCGCGGCCAACGGGATGGTATCGCCCGACAGCCCATCGGGATAGCCGCCCCCGTCCCAGCGCTCGTGGTGCCAGGTCACGACGGCCAGGACCGTAGCGTCGTCCAGCAGGGGCTCCAGGATGCGACGGCCGGTGCGTGGATGCTGGCGCACCACGAGGAACTCCTTCCCCGAGAGGCGGCCGGGCTTGTTCAGGATCGCGTCGGGGACGCCGATCTTGCCCACGTCGTGGAGCTCGCACGCGAGGCGGAGGGCCCGTCGGTCCAGGAGGTCGCCGTCCGGGTCGATCGCGCCGGCCAGGACCAGGGCATAGGCCGCCACCCGGTCGGAATGCCCGCGCGTGTAGGGGTCGCGCACCTCCACCGCCCTCACGAGGGCCCTGGCCCCCTTGAGCACCGCCTCGTGCGCCTGCTCGGCCCGCTCCAGGGCCTCGCCGCTCAGGAGCCGGCTCTCGGACTGCTCGGCGAGGACCCGGTCGCGCCCTCCGAGGACCTCGGCTACGGCGCGAACTACCTGGCGATGCTGGAGGGGGCCGAGGCCGAACCCGAGCGGGTCGAAGCCCTCGAGCGCTACCTGCTCCTCACGATCGAGCATGGCTTCAACAACTCGGCCTTCACCGCGCGCGTGATCGCGTCGTCCGGGGCGGACGTGGCTTCGGCGGTCACCGGCGCCATCGGGGCCTTCTCCGGTCCCCTCCACGGGGGCGCCGTGGACCGGGTCCCCTCGATGCTGGCCGAGATCGGGGGCGTCGACCGGGTGGAGGGCTACATCGCCGACGCCCTG
>JAHWKH010000322.1 GCA_019347995.1 Gemmatimonadota bacterium
CTGGGTGGCCGAGCGGGTGCGGGTGGGGACCGACGTGGAGATCGCGTTCCACGATGCGTTCGGCGATGGCCCCGGGGTGCTCCTGGTGGCGGGCACCGGATCCATCGCCTGGGGACGCTCCGAGGACGGCCGGACCGGGCGCGTGGGGGGCTGGGGGACGCTCCTGGGCGACGAAGGGAGTGGCCACGCCATCGGCCTGGAAGCCCTCCGGCGCGTGACCCGGGACGCCGATGGCCGGGGTCCGTCGACGGACCTCCGGCGGCGCGTTCTCGAGCGCCTGGGGCTGGGGGGCGCGGAGGACCTCATCGCCTGGTCCACCGGGGCGGCAAAGAGCGAGATCGCCGCCCTAGTCCCCGTGGTCATCGAGGCTGCCGCGGCCGGCGACGCCGTGGCCGGGGAGATCCTCGTGAAGGCGGTGGAGGAGTTGGAGGGGCATCTTCTCACCCTCCTGGAGAACCTGGGGCCGTGGTCGCAGCCGCCGCCGCTCGCGCTGGCCGGCGGGCTCCTGGGGCCAAAGGGGCCGCTGCGGAGGGGGATGGAGCGCATGGGCCGCTCCCACAGGCTTCCCCTGGTGGAGCGGCCGCTGGATGCCGCCCGGGGGGCGGCGGGCAAGGCGGCGGCGTTGCTGGGGCCGCCTCCTACCGGAGCGCCTGCTCCAGCGCCGCCGACGCCTCCGTCTTCTCGTCGCGATACTTCACGATGACCGGCGCGTACAGCGCGACGCCGTGCTGCTTCGCGAAGTCGCCCGAGGCGGGCCGGCTCCCCGGCACCACGACGGCGCCGTCGGGAATGGTGAGCGGCGCGTCCTCGGTGGCGCGGTAGATCTCGCCCCGCACCAGATCGTAGACGGCGGTGGACCGGGTGAGCTGCACGCCCGGAGCCAGCACGGACCGTCTCCCCACCAGCGTGGCCTCGAAGACGCCGCAGTTGCCGGCGATGAGGACGTCGTCCTCGATGATGACGGGCCTCAGGCCCACCGGCTCCAGCACGCCGCCCAGCTGGGCGCCGGCGGACAGGTGCACCCGCTTGCCCACCTGGGCGCACGATCCCACCAGGGCGTGGGAGTCGATCATGGCGCCCTCGTCCACGAACGCTCCCACGTTCACGTAGGCGGGGGGCATGAGCACCACGTTGGGCGCGATGTAGGCGCCCTCGCGGATGCTGGTGCCGCCCGGCACGATGCGGATGTTCTCCTCCACGCCCCGGGTCTTGCGGAGCGGGAGCGTGTCGCGGTCGAAGTACTGGAGCGTCGAGCCGCCGAAGTCGGCGTTGTCCTCGGTGGGGTAGGGCCGGAACTCCCGGGTCTCCCCCACCTTGAAGGCCAGCAGGATGCCCCGCTTCACCCACGAGACCGCCCCCCACCCGTCGTCCTCCCGGACGGCGGCGCGCACCTGGCCCGCCGAGAGGGCCGAGAAGAGGCGGCTGACCGCCGAGCGCGCCTCCTCACGGTTGGGCGTCCCTTCCCCGTCCGTGAGGCGCTCGATGTCGGCCCGCAGCGCGTCGACGTCCTCGGAGGTGCGGCGGCCCTTCACGTCGGCGTCGTCCAGCAGCGGCTGGGGATCGCCGCGGCGGCCCCGGACCTCGGCCGGGCCCGTCATCGAGCGGCTCCCGCCCCGGCGGACGCCGAGCCCCGGCCGCCGCTCTCCGCGACCCGGCGGCCCGTGGCGCCCGGAGCCGCGGCCCGGTGGTCCGGGGGAGGATCGCCCTCGTCCGCCAGCGTCACCCCGGCCAGCTCCAGGGCTTCGCGCAGGGGCGTGCGTGCGGCGTCGCCCAGCTCGCACATGGGCGGCCGGAACCACGCCTCGAAGCGCCCCATCATCGCCAGCGCCGTCTTCACGGGGATCGGATTCGTCTCGATGAAGTTGGCGCGCATGAGGGGCAGGAGGCGGAAGTGGAGGGTGCGGGCCTCGTCCCAGCGGCCTTCCAGCGCCGCTTCCACGAGGTCGCTCACGGGACCGGGAACCTCGTTGGCGGCCACGCTGATGAGCCCGTCGCCACCCAGGGCCATCAGCGGGAAGGTGAGGTGGTCCTCGCCCGAGAGGACGAGGAAGCCGTCGGGGCGGCCCCGCAGGATCGTCATGACCTGGTCGATGCTGCCGCTGGCCTCCTTCACGCCGACGATGTTGTCGTGCTCGGCCAGCCGGAACAGCGTCTCGGGCGCCACGTTGGAGCCGGTGCGGCCCGGCACGTTGTAGACGAAGACCGGCACGCCGGCCGCGTCGGCCACGGCGACGTAGTGGCGGTAGAGCCCTTCCTGCGTGGGCTTGTTGTAATAGGGGCTCACCGACAGGATGGCGTCGGCGCCCGCCGCGGCCGCGGCCTTCGCCCTCGCGCACGCCCCCTTCGTGTCGTTGGTCCCGGCTCCCGCCACCACGGGCGCGCGGCCGTCGGCCGCCTCCAGCGTCGCCTCGATGACGCGGACCTGCTCGTCGGCGTCCATGGTGGCGCTCTCTCCCGTGGTGCCGCACGGGACCAGGAAGTGCACGCCGCCGTCCAGGCAGAAGCGCACGTGCTCGGCGAAGGTCGCCAGGTCGAGGCGCCCGTCCTCGTGCATGGGTGTCACGAGGGCGGGACCCACGCCGCGGAAGCGGCTGATGTCGGTGGCCATGGCTCTCCTCTCCTGGATGCGGGGCCGGCGCGCCGGCCCCAGGTCGCTCAGCGGCCGGCGTCGAAGCGCTCGGCCAGCATGTCGTCGATGTCGTGGAACCCCGTGCGGCCGCGCAGCCACTCGGCGGCCAGAACGGCGCCCCGGGCGAATCCGTCGCGGCCCCGGGCCTCGTGCCGCAGCTCGACGCGGTCGTCCGGGCCGTCCAGGGCGACCACGTGCGTGCCCGGCACCTCCCCGGCGCGGCTGCTCGTCACTTCCAGCACCGCGGGGTCGGGGGCACCCTCGAAGGGCCCCTCCTCCCAGCGCTCCTTCCTCGCCAGCGCCTCCACCAGCAGGTCCGCCAGGCGCCTGCCCGTGCCGCTGGGGTGGTCGAGCTTGTGGCGATGGTGGGCCTCGTGCAGCGACACGTCGTACTCCTCCAGGGCGTCCACCAGCCTCCCGGCCTCCCGTGCCAGCCGGAAGAAGAGCTGCACCCCCATGCTGAAGTTGGGCGCCCACAGCAGACCTGTGCCCGACGCCTCCACGATTCGCCGCACGTCCTCCGTGCGGTCGTACCACCCCGTGGTCCCCACCACCAGCGGCACGCCCGCCGCCGCCGCGCCGCGCACGGTGTCGAGCACGGCGTCGGGGACGGTGAAGTCCACCGCCACCTCGGCATCACGCAGGCCTGCGGCCAGCTCGTCGCCTCGCTCCACCCGCGCCACCACGTCGTGGCCACGCTGAAGGGCGACGGCCTCCACCGCCCGTCCCATGCGGCCGTAGCCTACCAGGGCAAGCCTCATTCCATCCTTCCCCTCTCCG
>JAHWKH010000323.1 GCA_019347995.1 Gemmatimonadota bacterium
CCCTCGTCCCCGCACAGGACTTTCAGATCTCCCTGACCTTCGTGGAGATGTTCGCGTCTGCGGCGCTCGTGGACTTCGAGGAGCCGGATGTCCAAGCCGGGAGCGGACGGGCCGTGATGAACCCCTACCTGGATGAGGCGAGTGGGATAAGCTTCGACGTGGAGCAGCGTGAGGTGGGTCGCATGGGAGAGGTAGGCCTGGTCCTGAACGGATTTACATCGGTGTGCGTGCCGACGGTGCCCTGGGACGCTCAGGTCCTCGGCACCATCACCGAGGGCCACACCGCCGTGGGCCTCAGCGGATATCCCATACGTGCCCGTTTCCCTGGGTCGATCCCCGCAGGCACGCGGGTCGGCGCCTACGTACAAGCGGTCGCGTCGGTCTCCGTGGCCGTGCGGCTCCGGGACGCGGAGGGGACGCTGCTCGCCGCGGACACGGTACCGATGGCGGATGGCCGCGCCGGAACCTGTGGGCACCCGGGGACGGACCGTTCGAGGAAGTACGTGGAGATCGTGGCGCCCGCCCTGGCCGCGTTCTGGACCGTCGAACAGACCGGGAGCTCCGTCATGGTGATCGACGACTTCGAGGTCATCACGCCCGAATCCGGTGGCGATTGAGCCGGACGGCTCAGCCGGGTCGGCTCCCCGGCAGCGCGACCACACGCGGCGCTCCGGCCACCGGGTCCTCGTCCACCCGCACAGGCCAGCCGTAGACGCGCTCGAGCACGTCCTCCACGAAGACCTCCCGGGGCGTGCCTTCCGCCGCCACCCGCCCTTCGTGCAGTAGCAGCATCCGGTCGGCGAAGCGCGCGGCGAGGTTCAGATGGTGGGTCACCAGCACCACGGTCAGGCCCTGGTCGGCCGATGCCCGCAGCAGCTCCAGGATGGACATCTCGTGGCGCACGTCCAGGCTGGCGGTGGGCTCGTCGAGGGCCAGCGCCCGTGGCTCCTGCGCCAGCGCCCGCGCGATCCGAACCCGCTGCAGCTCACCCCCCGAGAGGGTGGTGACGTCGCGATCACGGAGCGCCGCCACGTCGCAGCGCTCCAACGCCGCCGCCACCGCGCTCCGGTCCGCGTCGCCCTCGGCCCGCAGGAAGCCCAGGTGGGGGTAGCGTCCCATGGCCACGAGCTCGCGCACCGACAGCGGGAACGCGATGGACTCGCTCTGGGGCACCACGCCCACGGACCTGGCCAGCTCCCGCCGGTTCCACGCGGGCAGCGGCCTGCCGTCGAGCTCGACGACGCCCGCGGTGGGGGCGAGGGCCCCCAGCAGCACGCGCAGCAGCGTGGACTTGCCCGAGCCGTTCGGCCCCAGAACCGCGTAGAGGGTCCCGGGGGGGACGGCGAGACTCACGCCGTCGAGGACCGGCTCGGGAGCGCGGGCGTATCCGGCCACCACGTCGCGCGCCGAGAACCTCATGCCGCCCTCATCGGAGGCTCCCGCGCAGCAGGACCAGGAAGAGGGGGACGCCGACGAAGGCGGTGACCACGCCGATGGGGATCTCGGCCGGCGCCAGCGCCACCCGCGCCAGGAGGTCGGCCAGGGTCAGGAACACGCCTCCGGCCAGGAACGACAGGGGTAAGAGGAGGCGGTGGTCCGAACCCACGAGGATCCGCACGCCGTGGGGCACGATCAGGCCCACGAATCCGATGACCCCCGCGACGGCGACTCCGGCCGCCGTGATCAGCGAGGCGACCCCGAACGCCAGCCGCTTCACGCGCTCCACGTCCGTGCCAAGGTACGTGGCCGTCTCCTCGCCGATGGCCATGAGGTTGAGCGGCCGCGCCAGCGCCAGGAGGGCGACCGCCGCCGGAAGGGTGTAGGCGCCCACCACGGCCACGTCGCGCCAGTCGGCACCGGACAGGCTGCCCATCATCCACAGGACGGCGCTGCGCACCGTCGGGGCGTCGGAGATCGACAGGAGGAAGGCGATGACCGACGTGAAGAAGGCGCCCACGACGACCCCCGCCAGCAGCAGGACCCGCACGTCCATGGCGCGATCGGTCGCGGCCGCCACCCGGAACACGAGGACGATGGCCACCAGCGCGCCGCCGAAGGCCGCCGCCGGCAGCACCCACGAGCCGGCGGCCACGAGCCCCAGCGCCAGGACCGCGACCGCCGCCGCCGCCGCGCCGCCGCTGATCCCCAGGATGTAGGGCTCGGCCAGCGGATTCCTCAGGAGCGCCTGGAAGGTGGCGCCGGCCAGGGCGAGCCCCCCGCCCACCAGCAGACCCAGGAGGGCCCTGGGAAGGCGCAGGTCGACGACGATGCGGCGCGTGACCACGTCGCCCTCCCCGACGAGGGCCGAAAGCGTCTCGGCGGTCCCGAGCGCGACGGAGCCGAAGCGGACCGCCAGCACCACGGAGGCGAGAACGGCCACGATGAGGATCAGGACGGGAGTGATCCGTCCAGTGGACCTCACGGCCAGGCGCCCGGGTGCAGCAGGCGCGCCAGGGCGGCGGCGGCGGCGGCCAGCTCGGGGCCGGGGGCCTCGAGGCCCCCGGGAGCCTCCCGGGCGGGGGCCCGGTCCCGCACCCGGCGATCGAGCTCGGCGCCCGGCGCGATCACGAAGAGGTCCACGTCGCGAGCCAGCAGCGCCTCCACGCTCACGGGCGCGTACAGGTCGCCCAGATCCTCGAAGACGTTGATACCTCCCGCCGCTTCGAGGAGCTCGTGGATGAACGTCCCGGATCCCGCCACCCACGGCGGAGATCCACCCAGGATGTACGCCACACGCACGGGATCGCGCCCGGCGACGCGACTCCGGACCGCGGCGATTCCCCTGTCCATGTCGGCCACCAGCGACGCGGCTTCGGCCTCGCGGCCCACGAGGGCGCCCAGCTCGCGGATCATCTCCCTCACGTCGTCCACGCCGTCGGGACGCACGGCGAAGTGGGGAATTGCGGCCCGGTCCAGGCGCTCGGGGGTGTCGGGATCCGAGGGGCCGGCGAACCGGATCACCATGTCGGGCTCGAGGGCGAGGAGGGACTCCATGTCGGGCTCGAGGCCCCGGCCCACCGACGGGAGGTGGCCGATGGCGTCCGCGGTGTCGAAGCGGGTGCGCCCCACGAGCCGGTCACCGGCCCCCAGCGCCCGCAGCGTCTCCGTGGCCGACGGGACCAGCGAGACGATGCGCCCTGGCGGCTCCTCGGGCGCATGGAGGCGGCCGGCGGCGTCCACGACAGCCCCGGCCGGCGCCGAGGCTCCCTCTTCTGTTAGGGCGGGGTCTAGCTGTTCACTCTCCCCAGCACGCCACAGGCGAACCGAGCTCCGGCGTCACCTGTTGCCCTGGTGAGGGTGTCGGGGCCGAAGACGTCGTCGACGTGGGAGTGGTAACGCTCGTTTCCCGTTGGAGTCGCAGCAGGGATGTGCGCGAGGTTGTCGGGGCCGGCATGCATGATCACGGCG
>JAHWKH010000324.1 GCA_019347995.1 Gemmatimonadota bacterium
AGGTACTCGTCGCGCGCGCCGGGGAAGAGCGGGTAGAGGACCAGCGCGGAGGCGGTGGCCACGCTCATCCCCACGATCTCCGTCCACGCGTTCACCCGCCACCAGATCCAGCGCAGCATCGATGGCAGGCCGAGCCCGGCGCCGAGTGCGATGAAGAAGCGCCACGCCTTCTCGATGCTCTCGATCTGCGCGGCGACGACGACCGCGAGCACCGCGAGTGCCACCACCGCCGTCCGGCTCACCGCCACGAGCTCGCGCTGCGTGGCGTTCGGGCGCAGGAATCGGCGGTAGAGGTCGTTGACCAGGTAGCTGGCCCCCCAGTTGATCTGCGTGGAGACGGTGGACATGAACGCGGCGACGAAGGAGGCGACCACGAGGCCCAGCAGGCCGCGGGTCCGGTGCTCGACCTCGCCGGGGACTGGACCCTGCGCTCGTTCTGCGAGGCGCTGGCGGGGATGGACCTCTTTCCGACCAAGGCTCCCGAGCGCGACGTCTCGCGGCGCTACCGCACCTGGGCCTTCGAGTCGGCGGCGCTGGACCTGGCCCTGCGCCAGGCCGGCGCCGCGCTGCACGAGGTGCTGGGCCGCGTACCCCGGCCGCTGACCTTCGTGGTCTCGCTGCGCCTCGGCGAGCCGCCGACCCTGGACCCCGTGACCCGCCGCCTGGAGCGCTACCCCACGCTGCGCTTCAAGCTCGACCCCACCTCCTCGTGGGACGAGGAGCTGATCGCCGGCCTGGTGGCCACGGGCGCCGTCGACTCGGTCGACTTCAAGGGCATGTACGAGGGCACGGTGATCGACCAGCCCGCCGATCCGGTCCTCTACCGCCGCGTTGTCGAGGCCTTCCCCGACGCCTGGATCGAGGACCCAAAGCTCACCGACGAGATCGACGCGCTCCTGCGCGAGCCGGATCTGCCCGAGGTCGCGGGGCGGGTGCTGAGGGTCGGGGGGGCGCGCCTGGCGCTCCACCTCAGGGGGCCGCGCACCCCGGCGGCGCGGCTGTACGAGCTCGCCCGGGCGCTCCTGCCCACGGCGAGGGACGCCGGCGCCTTCCTCCTGGTGAACGATCGGGTGGACCTGGCGTTGGTCCTCGCCCTCGACGGCGTGCACCTGGGCGAGCGCTCCCTGCCCGTGGCGGCGGTCCGCGAGCTCCTGGGGCGGCGCTGGATCGGCCGCTCCGTCCACGGAGCTCCCGCGGCCCGCGAGGCGGCGGAGCAGGGAGCCGACTATCTGGTGGTGGGCACGGTGTTTGCCACCCCCTCCCATCCCCGGCGCGCGCCCGCCGGCCCCGAGATCATCCGCGCGGTGCGCGAGACCACCCGGCTCCCCCTTCTCGCCATCGGCGGGGTGACGCCCGCACGAGTGGCGGACGTGGTGGCGGTGGGGGCCCGGGGTGTGGCGGTGCGCTCGGGCGTATGGGACGCAGCGGAACCCGAGGGGGCCGTGCAGGGATACCTGGAGGCGCTGGCCGCCGCGGGCGGGGATCGCGCCGGGGCACCCTCGCCAGCGCCGTAGCGAACCGCAACAGGAGAGGCTTCGTGCCCCCGTCCACCGTCGACGTGCGCCTGAACGGCAGCGACCGCGAGGTCGCAGCCGGCCTGTCGGTGCGGGAGCTGCTGGAATCGCTGGATCTGGTGCCCGCCCTGGTGGTCGTGGAGCGCAATCGGGAGATCCTCCCGCGAGACCGGTACGACGACGTTGTGGTGGAGGACGGCGACACGCTCGAGCTCGTCCATTTCGTGGGCGGCGGCTGAGTCGACACCCACAGGCGGCCCACGGCCGCCCGGAGGTACGATGGCCCGGAGGAAGGACCGCAAGAGGACCAACGACGACGCCCGCCACGCGGACGGCCGCCCCGGAGCGTCCGCCACCGCCGAGGCCGGAGGGCGGACCGGGGACGCCGAGGAGGCGGAGGCCGCCTCGGAGGGCGGGGCCGCCCGGACCCCGGAGGCCGCCTCGAAGGATGGGGCCGCCGAGGGGCCTCGGGTGGAATCCCGCGAGCGCCCGCCGGGGCCGCCCGACGAGGACGGCGCCGGCGTCGAGGAGGACCCGGCCGACGCGCCGCTGACCATCGCCGGCCGCGAATTCGGCTCCCGGCTGATCGTGGGCACAGGCAAGTACGAGGACAACGCCACGATGGTGGAGGCGATCCGCGCCAGCGGCGCGGAGATGGTGACGGTCGCGGTACGACGCATCGACCTGGACCGCTCCACCGAGGAAGGCATCCTCCACCATCTGGATCCGGACCGGTTCTTCCTCCTGGCGAACACGGCCGGCTGCTTCACCGCCGACGAGGCCATGCGCTACGCGCGTCTGGCGCGGGCCGGCGGCTTCAACGAATGGCTCAAGCTCGAGGTCATCGGCGACGAGGATACCCTGCTTCCCGACGTGCAGGCCACCATCCAGGCGGCGAAGGCGCTCTCCGAAGACGGCTTCAAGGTCATGGCCTACACGAACGACGACCTGGTGTCGGCGCTGCGCCTCGAGGATGCGGGCTGCGTGGCCGTCATGCCGCTGGCGAGCCCCATCGGGAGCGGCCTCGGCGTGGTGAACCCGTACTTCATACGGGAGATCAAGCGGCGCCTCGAGGTTCCGGTCATCGTGGACGCCGGCGTGGGGACGGCCTCGGATGCGTGTGTGACCATGGAGCAGGGGGTGGACGGCGTGCTCATGAACACCGCGCTGGCGGCCGCCGACGATCCGGTACGCATGGCCCACGCCATGAAGCACGCCGTGAGGGCGGGGCGTCTGGCGTACCTGGCGGGACGGATGCCTTCGCGCGAGATCGCCGTGCCGTCCTCCCCCACCCGCGGGATGCTGGACTGACCCAGAAGGGTGTTGAAGAAGGGGAGTGGCCCGCGCGCAGGGGTCTTGCGAGTCTCAGGCAAGGAGGGGCCCTTGAGGCGATGCCGTAGCATCGGCGATGGGGCGCCGACGCCGCATGAGGCCGCAACCCCCCTGCGCCCTTCGGGTTACGGGCAGCACGGGGCCCTCTCCGTCGTTGGCGCCCCTCGCCGTAGCTACGGCTATGCCTTCGGGGCGCCGCCTAGGATAGGACCCCGTGGTGCCCGTAACGCGGGCCGCTCCCCTTCTTCAACACCCCTCCAGCCACTCCATGGCGGCCGCCACCCCGCCTCGCCGGATGGGGACGCCGGCGAGCGCCAGCCCCGACTCCACCCCCGCCAGCGTCCCGAAGAGCATGAGGTCGTTCAGGTCCCCGAGGTGGCCGATCCGGAAGACCCTTCCCCTCACGTTGCCCAGCCCCGCTCCGAGGGAGAGGTTGAAGCGCTCCAGGACCCGCGCGCGGAAGCGGTCCGCGTCGTGGCCCTCCGGAAGCCGAGCCGCCGTGAGGACGTCGCTGTGCTCTTCGGGAT
>JAHWKH010000325.1 GCA_019347995.1 Gemmatimonadota bacterium
CGCTCCGGCGCGAGGCTCCGGACGTAGTGGGCCAGGTCCCACAGCCCGTCCTCGTCGACGATGCCCGCGCTGATGAGGTCGTCGAAGGTGGGCATGGGCGTGCCGTCGAGCCCGGTGCGCAGGCGGCGGTAGATCTCCTCCACCGAGCCGCCCCCGTTGAACGTCCAGTTCGCCGTCAGGTCGGCCGCGTAGATGGGCTGCCCGCCGTCGTCCTCGAGGGTCGGGGCCGACGTGCCGTCGCCGCGTCCCGCCTGGCCGTGGCACTGCCAGCACTCCACCCTCTGGTAGACCTCGGCGCCGCGCTCCACGGCCTCGTCGCCCCCACGGGGGGCGCGGCCGAAGTCCATCGGCTCCGGGTCCTGGCCGGCGAAGAAACGGGAGAAGCTCTTGAGGTAGGGGACCAGCGCCTCCCGGTCGGCCCGCTGGAGCACGTCCTCCCAGCCCGGCATGACGGTGCCGGGCATGCCCTCGTCAATGATGCGGAGGATGTCCGCGTCGGTAGGCACCTCGCCCGAGGCCGTGGTGCGGATCTGGTAGAGCGCCCGGGTGAAGTCGCGGGGCCGCGGGAGCATGTAGGCGGCGGCCGGACCGTCGCCGGCGCCCTCCACCCCGTGGCAGCTCGCGCACCATCGATCGTAGACGGCCGCCCCCCGCGCGTTGTCCCCGTTCTCCTGGGCCGACAGCGGCGCTGCGGTGCCGGGAAGGACGGCGGCGAGGGCCGCGACCACGAGGAGCGGGCGCATCACTCCACCTCCCCTTCGATCTCGGCTTCTTCCCACGTCCTCGGGCTGTGCCCCGTCTGCTCGTACATGAAGTAGATCACGGCCCAGATATCTTCGGCGGTGAGGTAGTCCTCCCACGCGGGCATGGCGGAGTTCCAGGGGGTGCCCTCGTTGGGCAGGCCGGGGCCGCCCTTGGCGATCCGCCAGAAGACGAAGCTCTCCGTCAACATGGCGATCGTGCCCACGTCCTGGAAGCTGAGCGGTGCCGGGTTGAAGCCGTGGGCGTAGTGCCCGTCGCCGCGCAGGGCGTCGCCGTGGCAGGCCATGCAGTTCTGGTAGTAGATCCGCTTGCCCTCCTCGAAGTGGGCCTCGGGATCGCCCTCGTGCCGGAGCGGGTTCTCCAGGCCGGCGAGGCGCAGCGTCTCCCCCCGGAACGTGATCGTGCTCGGGGGCGCCGGGTGCACCGAGCGGAAGGACGGGGGCGCGGCCAGCGTGGGCCGCACCGTCCCGTACGTCAGGAAGGCCACCAGCAGGGGGGCCAGGATCAGGGCGGCGATCCGGGGCCACTTGCGGTCGGGGTCCACCACGGTGCGGTGGATGGGGCGCTTGAACGCGCGCCAGCGCTCCTCGTTGTCGCTCACCCAGAGGAGCACCCCCACGAGCACGGTGAGCATGTACTGGAGGGTGACGCTCGCGGGGACGGGGGCGCTGGCGACGCCGAGGAGCGGCGGGATGTAGGGGATCCCGAACTCCACCAGCGCCCACGCCACCGCCAGGATGGCCACGGCCTGACCGAACGGCTCCTTCAGGAAGCGCATCCTCACCCTCCCGTGCGATTCGCCAGGAACTGCACCAGGGTCTCGAGCTGACCCGCGGTGAGCTGCTGGCCGAAAGTGGCGGGCATGGCGCCCAGGAGATGCTCGTAGCCCTCGGGCGCCTCGCGGTTGGGCTCGAGAATGGAGCGGCGGAGGTACTCGGCGCTGCGCTCGGCGCCGATGGCGTCGAACGAGGGCCCGAGCTCGACGCCCTCGTCACCGAGCGTGTGACAGCCCATGCACAGGTTCGAGCGCATGATCTCGACGGGATCGTTCGAAGCGGTCGCCGGGCCCGCGGTGCTCACGGCGGCGGCGGTGGCCCCCCCGTCGTCCGAGGCGGACAGGTCGGAGCCCGCCACGGTCACCTGGCCTCCCTGGTCCTGCAGGTAGGCCACCAGCGCCCAGATCTGGTTCTCCGACAGGGCGATGCTGGCGTCCGGCATGATGGGGTCGAAGCCCTCGACCACGTACGCCGCCGGGTTCACCAGCGACTCGTGCAGATAGGTCTTGCAGTCCTGGCCGGACACGCGCTCGCCACAGCGCTGCCCGATCGTGCCCCCGCCGGCGCCGGCGGTGAGGAGGTTGGGCGCGCGCGCGCCCGAGCCGTGGCAGGCCAGGCATCCGCCCGCGCCGTTGTAGAGCTCCTCGCCGGCCTCCACCAGCTGCGCGGGCGTCACGTCGGCGCCGAAGCTGAGTTCGGCCGGCACCTCCGACTCGACCTGCGGGATGCTGGTGGCCACCAGCGTGTAGAGCCCCAGCGTCCCGACCACCAGGAGGAAGATCTTCAGGTTCGTCTGCCACATGGCTCGCTCCTCCTCAGTCGCCGGTGGGCGCCGGCGCGAGGTCCGGCGAATGGGGGGGTGTCAGGTCCGGAGGCGGCTGAAGCTTGCGTCCCTCGGCGAACACCGACTTCTCGGCCAGGCCGCCGACCCAGAAGATGAAGGCCACCAGCGACAGGAAGATGAGCACGCAGGCGCTGATGACGACCGACGCGTAGCCGAGGGCGGGCGTGGCCGCCCATTCGGACGTGTCGCGCACCACCTCCCACACGTGCCAGTGCTGGCGGATGCCGGAGCGGGCGAAGCCCATCAGGCCCATCAGCCACGTGAACGTCACGGCCAGGATGAAGAGGGCGTACTGGGAGCGCTCCGGCATCTGGCCCCAGCGGATGGCTCCGCGGCTCTTCGCGCCGCGCATCATGGCCATGTCGAGGCCCAGCACCGCGAAGATCGCGAAGAGCACGGCCAGCACCTGGTAGACGCTGAAGCCGATGCGCACGATGGAGGGGACGAAGTATCCGTAGATCCCGTAGAAGAGGACCACGGCCGCCGCCACCACGAAGAGGACCCCCTGGACCCGCGTGCCGGTGGTCGCCCACGAGACGACGGGCTCCTTGTTGGCGCGCCGGTACAGCAGGAACGACAGGAACGTGGTGAGGATCATGAAGTTCACGGCCGTGTTCTTGGCGCTCATGACGCCGAGGACGCCCAGGAACGGATGCGAGGCGCCGCCCATGGCGGTGAGCTCGGCGCGGCTGGCGATCATGGTCCGTGGTGTGGCCCAGACGATCACGCCGATCACGAGCACCACCAGCATCCACTTCGTGTAGGGCATGAAGCGCTCGGCCCCCGGAATGCGGCCCATGCCCACCCAGAGGTAGTAGTTGCCCGCCAGGAAGAGCACGCCGATGAGGAAGGCCTGGATGATCCAGAGCCAGCTCATGAAGCCGCCCATCATGGTGATGCCCATCTGCTGGTTGAACTCGTAGATCTCCCGCCCCAGCCAGTAGCCGGCGAAAGGCAGCACGAT
>JAHWKH010000326.1 GCA_019347995.1 Gemmatimonadota bacterium
GCCGCCCTCGTACTTCAGCCGGCCGAAGACGGGGTTGGCCGGGTCGCGGGACTTCACCGCGAGGCTGATGTCCTTGTAGCCGCCGAGCTCGCCCTCGGTGGCGCTGACGACCTCGGTCCTCCAGCCCCGCTGCTCGGCGTAGCGGGTGTACATGCGCACCAGGTCCCCGGCGAACAGCGCGCTCTCGTCACCGCCCTCACCCGCCTTCACCTCCAGGATGACGTCCTTGCCGTCGGCGGGGTCGCGGGGGAGGAGGCCATGGGAGCCCTTCACCAAGGAAGCGTCCAGCGGGATGACGTCCATTAGATAGCGGAAGCCGAGCGCCTTCTTCCCCAGGGTCCAGCCGACCTTCAGGGCGGCGAGCTTGATCTCCGGGTCCACGAACAGCTCCTCCACCCATACTTCGTGCCACGAGATGAGCGGGGCGCCGGGATCGATGTCGACCTGGCGTCCTCCCTCGACGGCGATGCCGGCGTCGGCGCCGGGGACGGAGATCATGGTATATCCGCCCTGCTCCGTCTGCGTCACGTAGGCGAGGTCTCCGCCCGACAGCTGCAGCTCGGTGGGGTAGCGATCGTCCCACACGCCGGTGGTGATGATGACCAGCGCGGTCATGGAGCAGATGACGATCGTGTCGATGAACGGCTCCAGGAGCGCCACCACGCCTTCCGAGACGGGCTCGTCGGTCTTGGCGGCGGCGTGGGCGATGGGCGCCGAGCCCTGGCCCGCTTCGTTGGAGAACAGGCCCCGGCGCACGCCCCACATCATGGTGACCAGGACCGCGCCGATGCCCGTGCCGGCCACGCCCGCGGTGGGGCTGAACGCCTCCTGGAAGATGAGCATGATGGACGGCACGATGGCGCCGGCGTTCATCAGGATGATGATCAGCGCCCCCGCCACGTAGATGGCGGCCATGAGCGGCGCCAGGATGCTGGTGACGCGGCCGATGCGCTTGATGCCGCCCAGGATCACCGCCGCCACGACGGCCGACGTGATCAGCCCGGTGATCCACGTGGGAACGCCGAACGAGGACTGCATGATGTCGGAGACCGTGTTGGCCTGGTTGGCGTTCCCCGTCATGAAGGCGGTGAGGCCCAGCAGCAGCGCGAAGAACACGGCCATGGGCTTCCACTTCGGACCCAGGCCCCGCTCGATGTAGTACATGGGCCCGCCCGAGACCGAGCCCTCCCACTTGTGCGGATCGTCGTCGGGGCCCACGTCGCGGTAGCGCTGGGCCAGCGTCACCTCGGAATACTTGGTCGCCATCCCCACCACGGCGGTCATCCACATCCAGAAGACGGCGCCGGGGCCGCCCCAGTGGATGGCGAGGGCCACGCCGGCGATGTTGCCGATGCCCACGGTGGCGGACAGGGCGGTGGTCAGCGCCTGGAAGTGGCTGACGTCGCCGGGCTCGTTGGGATCGTCGTAGCGGCCCGTGGCCACCGCGAACCCGTGCCCGAGCCTGCGGACCTGGATGAAGCCGGTCCGCACGGTGAGGAGGATCCCGGTGCCGAGCAGCATGATCACCATGAAGGGGATGTTCTCGCCCCCCACGGGAATCCCGACCTGCACGACCCAGTGATCCAGAAAATCGACGACGCCCTGGAGCCAGTCCATGCGCTGTGTCCGCCTTCGGCTGTCGGTGATGAGGAGGGGCGGTGAGACCGCCCCGGCCGGAGATGAATCGCGCTAGAATGCCCCTCCACCCCCGCCGGTGCAAGGCGCGCGCGGCGGATCCACATGCGAAACGGCGCTCCCCCCGCGCATGGGAGGGAGCGCCGCCATCGACGCCGCAGCGTCGACCCGGGTCACGCCAGGGGCCTAGCCCGGAGCCAGCGCATCGTCCAGGAGCCGCCGCGAGACGGCCTCGCGCAGGAGCTCGCGTGCCCGCTCGGCCACGTCGTCGAGGGCCGGGCTCTCCACGAACATCTCCCGGGCCCGATCCCGCAGCTCCTCGCGGGTGGGGAGGTGCGGGAGGTTCAGGTCCGCCAGCCAGGCCTCGCCGTCCTCGCGCAGGGCGTGCAGCCGCCGCGTCATCTCGTCCCGGGTCGGCGCCTCCGCCATGGCCTCGTGCGCCTTCTGGCGCAGCTCCGCCACCGTCGGACGTCCCATCCACCAGTCCCGGGCCTGGGCGGCCAGCCGCTCCGCGGGGAAGGAGGCCGCGAGCTGCGCCGCCACCTTCTCCAGGGACTTGCGCCCCAGCGGCTGCTCGCCGCGGACCACCTTCTCCGGCGGCGCGCGCAGGTCCCACACCAGGCCCAGCCACGACATCGCCTTGAGGACGTAATAGGAGATGTCCACCTCGTACCAGCGCCATCCCTGGCGCGTGGAGCTCTGGTAGAAGTGGTGGTTGTTGTGCCAGCCCTCGCCCAGCGTGATGAGGGCGAGCCACCAGTTGTTGCGGGAGTCGTCCCCCGTCACGTAGCGCTGGTTCCCGACCACGTGCGCCAGCGAGTTGATGAAGAACACGCAGTGGTACAGGACCACCGTGCTCCAGAAGAACCCGACGATGAGGCCCGGCCAGCCGCCGATGACGAACGTCGCGACCGCCAGGAGGATCGCCGGGAGATAGGTGTGGCGGTCGAGCCACACCAGCTCCGGGTACTTCGTCAGGTCGGGGATCGCGTCGTAGTCGGCCTTGCTCCTCTTCGGATTGAAGATCCAGCCCACGTGACTGTGGAGGAAGCCCTGGTGGCGGGGCGAGTGGACGTCGTGCTCGGTGTCCGAGTGCAGGTGGTGGTGCCGGTGGAGGGACGACCACCACAGCACGCCGCGCTGCGCCGACGTCTGGCCCAGGAACGCCATCACGAACTGGAACACACGGCTCGTCTTGTACGAGCGGTGGGAGAAGTAGCGGTGGTAGCCGGCGGTCAGCGCCCACATGCGCACGAAGTAGAGCACCGCCGCGATGATCAGCGCCTGGACCGTGACTCCGGTCCAGATGGCGGCGAAGCAGACCAGGTGCACGATGAGGAACGGGATGGCCGCCGGGTAGACGATGTCGTCGTGCGGCTCGTCGTGCGTGTGGCCGTGCGTCTCGTCGTGTACGGAGAGGGAGGACGAGGAGGACAAAGGGCGTCTCCTGAGTTGTTCTAGGACCGCAGGCACCGGCGACCAGCGGCCTGTGATTTCCGCGCGGCGGATGAGCAAAGTGAACCACCCGGCGAGAGGCGTCAACGCATGCGACGCCCGGACGTCCGGGTGGGCACTCTAGTACCCCACCGCGCCGTGAAGGTCCCTCCGCCCCCACATGCCGGTGGAGAGGCGAAGCGGAACCGTCGGCGACGCCCCTATGGACCGCAGGAGCCATGCCGGTACCGCAGGGTCGAACGGCA
>JAHWKH010000327.1 GCA_019347995.1 Gemmatimonadota bacterium
GATTGCGTGGGCGTTGTCCACAGCCCATCCGTCGCGCTCCTTCGAAATCCCCGGTGCGTCCCCAGCCATGCGGCGTCCTTCCACAGGGCCACGCACAGCCCGACGTGCAGGCACGGCGCGGCGGAAGGCTCGCCCGACCTTCCATCTTCCACACATCCACACCCTCTACTACGACTGGCTCTTCTACTTCTTGTACAGAAAGAAAAGAGTCCCGTGGGGAGATCGGGAATCCGACTCGCGTGGCCCCTGGAGGCGCAATGAAGTTCACCATCACCCGGCAGAACCTTCACAACGGGCTGGCCGCCGTATCGGCCAGCATCCCCACGAAGACCACCCTTCCGGTGCTCTCGAACATCCTGTTCGAGGCCACGGAGGAGGGCGTGAGGATGAGCGGGACCGATCTGGACGTGGCGGTACGCGTGCGGGTCCCGGCCGACGTGGAGGAGCCGGGGACGCTCACCGCCCCGGGCAAGAAGCTCCAGGAGATCGCGCGGGAGCTCCCCGACCAGCCCGTGGAGGTGTCCACCCGGGGTGACCAGATCGAGATGCGCTGCGGCCGCAGCCACTTCAAGCTGAACGGCCTGCCCGCCGAAGAGTTCCCCACGCTGCCCGAGGTCACGTTCGAGGGCGGCTGGTCGGTGGGGGGCAAGCAGCTCCACGGGCTCATCCACCACACCTCGTTCGCGGTCTCCACCGAGGAGAGCCGGCCGATCCTGAACGGCGTCCTGTGGGAGCTGCGCGACGGCGAGATGCGCATGGTGGCCACCAACGGACATCGGCTCGCGCGCATGACCGTCCCCGCCGGATCCTCCGGCACGCCCACCAACACGCTCATCGTGCCGCCGGCCGCCCTGGGTCAGGTGCAGCGCCTCTTCGACGACGGCGACGAGATCGAGGTGGCGCGCAACGGGAACCACCTGGGCTTCCGCGCCGGAGGGACCGAGGTCTACACGCGCCTCATCGAGGGCACGTATCCGAACTACGAGCAGGTCATCCCGAAGGACAACGACAAGCACGCCATCGTCGAGAAGCGCGCGCTGGAGTCGGCCGTCCGCAGGATGGCGGTGGTGGCCAGCGATCAGACGCACCGCATCCGGCTGGCCTTCGAGAGCGGCCGGGTCCACCTCAACGTGCTCACCCCCGACCTGGGCGAGGGACACGACGAGCTCGAGCTCGGCTACGACGGCGAGGAGCTGGAGATCGGCTTCAATGCCACGTACCTGCTGGAGGTCCTGCGCTACATGCCGACCGACGAGGTGAAGCTGACGTTCAAGGCTCCGGAGCGGGCGGCCACGCTGGAGCCGGTGGGGATGGAGGACCAGGGAGTGGACTACCTGTGCCTGGTGATGCCGCTGCGGCTTCTGGACTAGGATTTTTTCCGGACAGCGGCGGCGGCGCGGGGGCACCGCCCCCCTTCGGAGGCGCGCTTCGCTCCGCGCGGTCGGGGACACGTCCTGGGTACTGCACTGCCCGGGACGGTGGGTTGCCCCTCTCGCGCGAGGCCTCCTGCGGGCGGCGGCACCCCCGCGTCGCCGCCTTCGGACGCTCCCGCCGGCCGCAGAGACTTCGCGGCCCGGTTTTTGGGGAGCTTTCCGGCGGGGGGGTCGGCTTCGCCTCCTCCCCTCGTACGAACCGCCTGGGTTTGCTACCTGCGGCTGCGCCAGAGGAAGTAGCCGGCGATGGCGCCGAAGAGGCCGCCCAGCCAGCTGGCGGCCATGAAGCCGCCCAGGGTGGCTACGGGGATGGCGAGCCAGGCGGGGAAGCGGCGGGGGGCGGGGCGCTGGCGGGGGGTGCGGCCGGGGCGGCGGCCGGTGGGAGTGTCCTCGTCGGGCCGGGGTTCGGGGCTCATGGGGCGGCCCTGGCGGCGGCCACGAGCTCCTCGCCGGTGAAGACGGACAGGACCGGGAGGTCCTCGGCCTCCAGCCGCTGGCGGCCTCCTTCCTGGCGGTCCACCAAGGTGAGGACGGCCACGACGCGGGCGCCGTGCTCGCGCAGGGCGGCGATGGCGTCGAGGGCGCTGACGCCGGTGGTGACGGTATCCTCCACCACGACGCAGCGGGCGCCTTCGGGAACGCCGCCTTCCACCCGCTCACCGGTGCCGTGGCCCTTGGGCTCCTTGCGCACCGAGAAGCCGTCCAGGGGGCGGCCCTCGAGCCAGCTCCGGTGGGCCACGGCGTACGCCACGGGGTCCGCGCCCATGGTGAGGCCTCCGACGTGGGTGATGTCGAGGCCGCTGTCCCGGAGGAGACCGAAGCCTACCTTTCCTGCGAGAAACTGCCCCTCGGCCGACATGGTGGTTCGGCGTGCGTCCACGTAGTAGTTCGAACGCGCGCCGCTGGAGAGTGTAAACTCTCCGAGACGCACCGATCGCTCCACGAGAAGGTCCCGAAGTCGGGTGCGGCCGTTCGTGTCGTCCATGACCCTAGACTCCCGGCGGCCCTGGTGGCCGTCAAGTGGCCCGGGCTCCACGCCTGCTCCCGTTCCCCTCCGAGACGCCCGATGACGTCCTCCCGCCCTCCCCTTCGCCTTCCTCCGGTGCGCGCGCTGCCCCTGGCGGCGCTCGCCCTGGTGGCCGGCTGCGACAATGGGACCGGGCCCCCCAACGGCCTTCGCTTCGGCCAGATCGGGCAGGTGGTGATCGAGCTCGTCACGCCCAAGCGGGAAGGCCGAGGGGAGCTCCGCCAGAGCATCGTGTGGAGGTCGTCGGGGGAGTGGCGCCTCAGCGAGAGCATCGTGTATCGCGGGGTGGTGGGGGACGCCCACGACCGGGCGAGTCGGGGCGACCCGGCGCTCTCGGCGGGCGCCTACGCCGAATGGATCACCCGGGTCAACGAGGTGCAGGGGCTGCAGATCATCGACTTCCCGGAGCTCAGCGAGGGCACCGATGAAGACTGCGGGATCTTCCGGACCCGCGTGACCGTGTCCATCACCGACGACGTGAGGGACGAGACCCGGAGCTGGACCGTCTGCGCCGAGAACGACCTGGAGAACCTGGTCACCCGGGGGTCGGGGCCGGAGGGGGCATCGGGGCGGGTCGTCCAGGCGGCGATGATGGTCCGCGACGTCACGGTGGCGGCGGGCAGCCCGTTCCGCTCCGTCTACGCCGCATCGTTCCCCTTCGCCACGCTGCTGCGGGGCGAGGACCTCACGGCCGACGTCCCCGGCGGCGGCGTGATCCGCGACCCGCTGGAGTGGTCCGAGTTCTGGGCCGGGGTGTCGGATGGCGCCGACCCGCCCCTCTCCGTGGACTTCGAGACGGAGGTCGTGCTGGTGGCGCGCCTGCACCCCGACACCGTCCGGGTCGAAGCCGGCGACAGCGTGGAGAT
>JAHWKH010000328.1 GCA_019347995.1 Gemmatimonadota bacterium
GTTCACCGGGCAGGGCATCACGCGCGAGGGGCTCTCCTGCGGCGGCTCCGACGCCACCGCCCTGTCGTGCACCGGCTTCCTCGCCAGCGACGTGGATGGGACCCTGCTGGATGTCGGCGTGCAGGTCCCGCAGGGACCGGGTCCGCACCCGCTGGTCGTGCTGCTGCACGGGTGGGCCGGCAGCAAGGGCAGCTCCGGCGACATCGCGGACCGGCTGCTCGGCGCCGGTTACGCGGTGCTGCGCTACTCCGCGCGCGGCTTCGGCGACTCGTGGGGGCAGGTGAACCTGGTCGACCGCCACGTCGAGATCCGCGACCTCCGGAGCATGGTGGCGCAGGTGGTGGATCAGGGGCGGCTCCGCCTTGACGCGGACGCAGTGGCCATCACCGGCGCCTCATACGGCGGCGGCCATTCGTGGCTGGCGACGCTGGAGCCGACCTTCCCCACGCCCGGCGGGGACATGGTCCGGATCCGCACCGTCGTCCCCATCGTGGGGTGGAGCGACCTCTTGCAGTCGCTGGTGCCGAACGGACGCAGCCGGTTCTCCGTGGAGCCCCTCGGGGGCGTGAAGACCAGCTGGGTGAACGCGCTGTTCGTGTCCGGGCTGCGCGACGACCCCGCCCGCCCCTACCCGAACTACCCCGAGTACCTGGTCCGCTGGGAGTCGTGGATCAACACCGTCGAGCCGACGCCGGCGGACCCGGTCTGGAGCGAGATCCGGGACGGGCTGGCCGGCTACCGCTCCATCTGGTGGCAGCGGGACTTCTGGACGGAGGCGGCGTCGCACCGCACGCCCATCTTCGTCATCCAGGGGTGGACGGACGACCTGTTCCCGCCGCCCGAGGCGATCCGGATGGTCCTGGCGCTCCGCACGGTGGACCCCGGCTACCCGGTCAAGGCCTACTTCGGCGACCTGGGCCACCCCCGGGCGTCCAACAAGACGGGCGAGACGGAGCACGTGCTGGCGAGGATCCAGACATGGCTCGATTTCCACCTGATGGGCGACGGAGCCCAGCCGACGCACGACGTCGTGGCCGCCATCACGCGCCCGCGGGACCGGCCGTTTGACCCCGCGGACGTGATCACCGTCCCCGACTGGGCCGCGCTCGCGGACGCCACCGTCGACGCCGCGTTCGAGGGCTCCGCGGTCCTGGTGAACCCCGTCGACGACCCGAGGGCCTCCTTCTTCTGGGACCCGCTCGTCATGGAGGGCGCCCGTGAGCTCGAGCCCCTCCCCGCCCCGCCCGAGGCCGCCACCGATCCCGCCAGCCTCGCCGTCTTCGAGATCCCCGTCTCGGACCTCGCGACGGGGGATCTCCTGATCGCAGGGTTGCCCGTCGTGCGGCTCCGGGCCACCAGCACCGGCGTGCGCGTCCAGCTCAACGCGCGCCTCTACGACGTCGCGCCGGACGGTACGAAGCGTCTGGTCACCCGCGGCACGGTCACCATCGAGCCGGCGCCCGGCGTGCCGATGGACGTGGAGCTGCCCACGTACGGCAACCTGTGGGAGGCGGGCGCCGACCACGTGCTCCGGCTCGAGATCAGCAACCTGGACAGCCCGTACATCCGCCCCAGCACGGTGCCCTCGTTGACCACCATCGAGGACGTCACGCTGCGGGTCCCGGTGCGCTCCGGCGGCTGAGCCCAGGCGGACCGCGGGGAAGCCGGGTCGCCTACAGCCGCCGGGCTCCCGGCGAGCCCGGGCAGACGACCGGCCACCGCCTTGAGGACTCCGCGACCTCCCGGCCAAGGCGCGGGTCTTGGACGTCAGGCCGCGGCGGTTGCGCCGGCCGTCGCCCGGCTCGAGACTGATCCCATGGTGCCCAAACCCTGGAAGAAGCGCCGGGCGGACGCGGGCGACGAACCGCCCGCGCCCCGGACGCTCCACAGCGAGCGTGTCGTGGACGAGCTGGACCTCCACGGGGACAGCGCCGATGAGGCCGAGTACCGCCTCGAGATGTTCCTCGACGGCGTCGCCCGCACGGCGCCCGGCGAGGTGGTGCGGGTGATCACGGGGCGCGGCGCCGGGTCGCCCGGCCGGCCGGTCCTCCAGGGCGTCGTCCGCGACGCGCTGAACGGCTGGCTCGCCCATCGGGTGGCGGAATGGGCGGTGGACGTGGGGAGCGGGGCGTACCTGGTGCGGGTGCAGCGCTGAAGCCCCTCCGCGGCCCGGCCGATCCCCGAGCGTCGTGCCGGCGCAAAGATCCCTCCCTGCGCATCGTCGAAGGCTGCCTCGACCACCCGCGCGTCATGGCGCTCGTGAATGCCCACACCGCCCGGGCGCGGGCCGAAACCGGACGCGGCAGCGCCCACGCGCTCGACCTGTCGGCGCTGAAGGCCCCGGACGTGGCTTTCTGGTCCGTGTGGGACGGTGAAGAGCTCGTCGGCGTCGGCGCGCTCAAGCGGCTGAGCGATGACCACGGCGAGCTGAAGTCCATGCACACGGCCGAGGCGGCCCGCGGCCGCGGCGTCGGCACCGCCCTCCTCGGTCACATGATGGCGTGGGCGCGAGACCGTGGCATGACGCGCCTGAGCCTGGAGACCGGAACGTGGCCGTACTTCGCGCCCGCCCGCGCCCTGTACGCGCGCAACGGGTTCACCGAATGCCCGCCCTTCGGTGACTACCGGCCGGATCCCAACAGCGTCTTCATGACGCTCGCACTGAAGTGATGACGCTCCTCCGCCGGTTCTCCCCGCCCCGGATGCATCGATTCCCCGCCACGGCGGATCGGATCCTGCGGTCGGGCCGCAGCCATGAACGAAGAACCAGGCGAGGCCCCGGGCGAGGCGCCGCGGGAGGTCCCACCCGAAACCCCGCGCGAGCACCCGCGCGAAGAAGCCCGCGCCGAACCCCGACCGCGCCGGTGGTGGAAACGTCCCCGTCGCCTGCTGCTGGTCCTGGTACTGGCCCCGGTGGCCTACTGGGTCCTCTGTGTGGCCGGGCTGGTCTACCTGCGGGTCCTCCCGCCGGTGGCCACGATGGTGCAGGTCCAGCGGGGCGTGGAGCGGCTCGTGGCCGGGGAGCGCCCGCTCGTGGCCGCCCGGTGGCGCCCCGTGGAGCGGATCTCCGAGCATCTGCCCCGCGCCATCGTCGCGGCGGAGGACGCCCGCTTCTACCGCCACCGCGGCTTCGACTGGGAGGAGATGCGGAAGGCGCGGCGGGAGGCGGAGCGGCGGGGCGAGCCGATGCGCGGCGCGTCGACGCTCACGCAGCAGCTCCTCAAGAACCTGTACTTCACGACGCACCGGAACCCCGTCCGCAAGCTCTACGAGTGGTCGCTCACGCCGTTCGCCGAGCTGATCCTGG
>JAHWKH010000329.1 GCA_019347995.1 Gemmatimonadota bacterium
CCTGGACCGGCCGGCCGGTGCACATCGCCGGCCGCGGCTACGCCTCCGCCGACGGCACGCAGGTCAGCGACAGCGACATCCGGACCTACGTCGACGGCGCGGTGGCGGCCGGCGCGATCGGCGGCAGCGTGTACGACTACGCCTCCACCCGCACCCGCACGGCGTGGTGGCCCTCGCTCGCGCGGCTCAACGCCCTGTAGCCGCCCCCTCGGCCAGGAAGGCGGTCATGGCGGCGTAGTCCTCGCCGGCGTGCTCGTCGAGCGCGGCGCGGGCCGCCTCGACGCGCTCGAGGTCGGCGGAGCCACCATCCTCGTGGTGATCGGGCTCTGCCTGGTCGTCGCACTGGTGGTGGGGCTGTATCCGTACGTCCGCTTCGCGGCGAGTGGGAGCACGGGGCTGTCCCAGCGTGGCTCCCGTGGATCCCCCGGGGCGAGCCGCGGCCGGGCGGCCGTGGGCGACGCCCTGGTGGGCGCGCAGGTCGCGCTCGCGTTCGTGCTGCTGGCCGGCTCGGCGCTCCTGATGCGGAGCTTCCAGAACCTGCGGGCCGTGGAGCCGGGCTTCCGCTCCGAGCACGTGCTCGTGGCCCGCGTCGCGTTGCCGGCGGACGGCTACGCCACCGACGGCGAGGTCGTGGCGTTCCTGGACCTGCTTGAGGAGCGGCTGCGGGCGCTGCCCGGCGTGCGGGCCGCGGCGGTGGGCCCCTCGCCGATGGCGTTGGGCGGCTGCTCCGGGCTCTACGTGGAGGACATGGTGCTGCCGGAGGGCTCCTTCCCGCCCTGCGCGGGCATGACCCGCGTCGGCGCGGGCTACTTCGAGCTGCTCGGCGTCCCGCTGCTCTCCGGTCGGACGCTGAGCGCGGCGGACGTGCGCGACGGCGCCGCCGTCGCCGTGGTGAGCGAGGGCCTGGCCCGCCGCCTGTGGCCGGGGTCGGACCCGCTGGGCCGTGGCCTCAGGCCCGCGCCCCGCTCGGGCCCGCCGTGGTACCGGGTGGTCGGCGTGGTGGCGGATGTCCGCGGCAACGGTCCCGCCGCGCCCCCCACCGAGACCCTGTACTTCCCTCCGGCGATGGCCCTCGACCCGTGGGGGCCGCTGCGCAGCACGGGCCTCCTGCTGGCCGTGGAGCCCGGGGCGGAGGGCACCGCGGCCCCGGCGCTGCGGGCCGTGGTGGCC
Organism: Gemmatimonadota bacterium; assembly: GCA_019347995.1. The sequence goes on from JAHWKH010000329.1 coordinate 1,171, forward strand.
GACATGGATCCCGACGTCCCCGTCACCGTCGAGGGCGGCCTCGACGAGCAGGTGGCCCGATCGATGGTGCGCACGTCGTTCACGCTCTTCCTGCTGGGGAGCGCCGCGACCGTCGCCCTGGTGCTCGGGCTGGTGGGGCTCTACGGCGTGGTCTCGTACCGCGTGGGCAGCCGCCGGGCCGAATTCGGCATCCGCATGGCCATGGGGGCCCGCGGGCAGGACGTCCGCAACCTGGTCCTGCGCCGCTCCCTGGGCCTCGCGGCGGCGGGCACGGTCCTGGGGGTGGTCGCCGCGCTGGGCCTGACGCGCCTCCTGGAGTCGCTCCTCCACGACGTCCGGCCGGGCGACCCCTGGCTGCTGTCGGCCGCGGCGCTGACGCTGCTGGCCACCGCGGCCGTCGCGGCCTGGATCCCCGCCCAGCGCGCCACGCGCGTGGACCCGGCCGTGACGCTCCGCTCCGAGTAGGCGTAGGCGTCACGCTCCGGCCTCACCCCCGGGCGTCCCCGCAGCCTTCCCCGGCCGCCGTGCGGTCGGCGCGGCCGCCCCGCCACGCAACCCTCGGCGGCCGCGTCGTGTCCCATCCGACGGAGCGTGATTCATACAATTACAATATCGAGACCGCGAGGCCCGTGGATCTTCCGGGTCCCGAGGCTCCCGAGGGAGGCACGATGTCCCGCGACGTCCTGGGTGAGCTGGAGCACCAGGTGCTCCTGGCCCTCCTGCGCTGCGGCGCGGATGCGTACACGGCGCCCCTCGTCCTGGAGCTGGAGGCGCGCACCGGCCGGTCGGTCTCCACGGCGGCCGTCTACGTGTCGCTCCGCCGCCTCGAGGACAAGGGGCTGGTCACCTCCGAGCTCCGGTCGCCGGGAGCGGAGGGAGGCCGCGACCGCCGCCACTTCGTGCTCACCGACGAGGGTGAGGTCCGCCTCCGCGAGGCCCGCACCACGCTCCTGCGCCTGTGGGACGGCGTGGAGCCGCGACTGGACGAGGCGCCGTGAGCCGCATGGTGCGAGGGCTCCTCCGCCTGGTGCTGCCCGCCGACGAGGCCTCGCGCCTGGCGGAGGAGCTCGACGAGGTCCGCCGCGCCCGGGCGGCGCGCACAGGGCCGCTTCGGGCGCGCCTGCGACACGGATGGGAGGTGGCGGCGGTGATGGCCCGGGTCGCGATGGAGCCCGGACGGGAGACGGGCCGGACGGCGGATCTGATCCGGGACGCGCGGCTCGCGGGGAGGAGCCTGCGGCGGAGCCCCGGATTCACGGCGGTGGCGGTCCTGACGCTGGCGCTGGGCGTCGGCGCCGCCACCACCGTCTACGGCGTCGTGGACGCCGTTCTCGTGCGCACGCTCCCGTACCCGGAGGCCGACCGCCTCGTCGCGGCCTGGCCCGAGGGGATGCTCGGAGGCGAGCTGGCTCTCATGCGCGAGCGTGCCCGCTCGTTCGAGGTGCTGGCCGGCTACCGTCCGCCCGCCGGTGTGACCGTGACCATCGGCGACGAGGGGGTGCGCCTCCAGGCCGCCCCGGTCACGCCCGACCTTTCGACGGTGCTGGGCGTGAGGCCGCGGCTCGGACGCGGGCTGGTGGCGGGCGACGCGGACCCCGGTGCGCCGCGTGCGGTGGTCCTCTCGCACGCGCTCTGGACGGAGCGCTTCGGCGCCGACCCCGCGGTCGTGGGCAGCACCCTCTCGGTGGAGGGGGAGCCGGCCACCGTGGCCGGCGTGCTCCCGGAAGGGCTCGCGTTCCCCTCGGCCGGGACGGACCTGTGGCTCCCCCTGGTGCTCGACCCCGCCAGCCCGGGCCAGCTCTGGGGGTTTGGCGGAGTCCGGGCCGTGGGGCGCCTGGCGCCTGGAGTCTCGGCCGCCTCGGCCAGGGACGAGCTGGCGCGGCTCTCCTCGGAGATGCGCCTGGCCAACCCACTGTGGACGCCCGTCGAGGGCTACCGCGCGGCCGCCACCGTCGTGCCGCTCCGCGACGCCCTCGTGAGCGACAGCCGCAGCCGGCTCCTCCTGTTGCTGGGTGCCGTGGGGCTCGTCCTCCTCATCGCCTGCGCCAACGTGGCGAACCTCCTCCTGGCCCGGGGCCTGGCGCGCGAGCGCGAGCTCGCCGTGCGGGCGGCACTGGGCGCCA
>JAHWKH010000032.1 GCA_019347995.1 Gemmatimonadota bacterium
GGTCGCGCTCGCCCTCATCCTCCTCACCGGCGCCGGGCTCGTGGTCCGGAGCTTCGTATCCCTGGTGGGCGTGGACCGCGGGTACCGGACCGAGGGCGTGCTGGCCGCCACTGTCCAGGCGTGGGACTACTTCAGCGGGCCGGACCAGCGTCGAACGTTCGCGCGGGACGCGGTCGACCGGTTGGGAGCGCTGCCGGGGGTGACCGCCGCCGGCATGACCCAGGAGCTCCCGGTGGAAGGCGGATTCGGCTGCGTGGTCCAGGGATTCGACGACGCCGCGGTGTTCGCGCGCCTTCGGGACGCCGGGCTCACCTCCTGCGCGGGACAGGAGCCGACCACGCCTGGATACTTCGAGGCCATGGGCATCCCGGTGCTCGCGGGCCGGGCCTTCGACTCGCGCGATACCGAGGACGGACCCATCGTGGCCGTGGTCAACGAGACCCTCGTCCGGCGCTTCTGGCCCGAGCGCAGCCCCCTCGGCGACGGCATCCGCCAGCCGGGGGGCGAGCGGGAGTTCGGCGAGATCATCGGAGTCGTGGGGGACATCCGCCACGAAGGCCTGGACGTGGAGCCGCGTCCCATGCTGTACTTCGTCCACGCCCAGTCGCCCCGGACCTGGTTTCCCGTCCGGGGCATGACGCTCGTCCTGCGCTCGTCCGTGGAGCCCACCGCGCTCACCTCGGCGGCGCGACGCGAGGTGCAGGCGATGGACCCCAGCCTACCGATCTTCCGTGTGCAGACCCTGGAGCAGGCGGTGGCGGACTCCACGTCGACCCAGCGCTTCTCCATGCTGCTCCAGCTCGTCTTCGCCGGCGTGGCCCTCGTTCTCGCCGCGGTCGGGATCTACGGGGTCATCTCCTACAGCGTGGCCCAGCGCACGCGCGAGATCGGCATCCGCATGGCGCTGGGCGCCGACCGTGGCCGCGTTCTGCGCCTCGTGGTGGGGCAGGGGATGACGCTGGTGGGCGTGGCGGTGGTCGTGGGCCTGGTGGTGGCGCTGATGGCGGGCCAGGTCCTGGCCAGCCTCCTCTATGGCGTATCGCCCCGAGATCCGCTCACCTACATCGCCGTGACGGGCGTCCTCACGCTGGTGGCTCTGGCGGCGTGCTGGATACCCGCGCGCCGCGCCAGCGGCGTGACGCCCCAGTCCGCGCTGCGGTACGAGTAGGTGACGCGCCCCCCCGCCGGCTACTCCGGGACGCCTCTGGCCCGCAAGCTCGGCATCGAGGAGGGTCACCGCCTCGCCGTCCTGGGTGCGCCGGCGCACTTCCGCGCCCTGCTGGACCTGCCGGCCGACACCCGCCTCGATGCGGATCCCCCTGCAGACGCCGAACCCTACGACGTGGTCGTGGCCTTCGCGCCCGACCGGGAGGCGCTGCATGAGCGCTTCCCCCGCGGCCACGCGCTCCTCGATCCCCATGGCGGCCTCTGGATCGCCTGGCCCAAGCAGAGCTCCCCCCTCGCCACCGGGATGCGCGAGTCCGACGTGCGCTCCACGGGCCTCGCGGCGGGGCTGGTGGACAACAAGATCTGCGCGGTCGACGGGGACTGGTCCGGGCTCCGCTTCGTGGTGCGGGTCGAGGACCGCCCGGCGCGTCGCCCCTGACCCCTCCCTTCCAACAAAGCTCCTCTCCCCGGCATCCGATCCCGTGAACGCGAAGGACGGAACGACCCGGGGGACCATGGGACTCGCTGCCTTGCGCCAGACCGACCCGCACGCCGCGGACGGCGGTGACATCGAAGCCTGGGTGGGCCTCGCGCAGGCCGGCGACCGGCGGGCCTTCGAGAAGGTCTACCGCGCCTGCCACGGGCGGGTCTACGCCCTGTGTCTGCGCATGACCGGCCGGGTCGTGGAGGCGGAGGAGTTGACCCAGGACGCGTTCGTGAGGGCGTGGGAGAAGCTCGGGCTGTTCCGCGGCGACAGCGCGTTCACCACCTGGCTGCACCGGCTCACCGTGAACCTGGTGCTGCAGGAGCGCCGCTCCCGGGGACGTCGCGGGGCGAAGGAGCAGCCGGCTCCCGACCTCGAGGTGTTCGGGCACCACGCCGTGCGGGCGATGCCCGGCACCCGCGTCGACCTGGAGCGGGCCATCGCGGCGCTCCCCCCGGGAGCCAGGCAGGTGCTCGTCCTGCGGGACATCGAGGGATACGCGTACCAGGAGATCGCCGACATGACCGACGTGACCCTGGGAACGGTGAAGTCACAGATCCACCGCGCCCGTGCGCTGGTGAGGGAGGCGCTGGAGCGATGAGCGAGCACATCCGGAGCGAAGAGGTCCACGACTGGCTGGACGGGACGCTGGCGGCCGAGGAGCGCAGGCGGCTGGACCGTCACGTGGAATCCTGCCCCGACTGCGCCGACGAGGTGGCCCGCTGGAGCGGGCTGGTCGCGGCCGTGCGCGGCCTGCCCGCCGAGGCCCGGCCCCGGCGGGATCTGTGGGCGGGCATCGAAGCGCGTCTCGAGGAGAGGCGAGCGTCGCCGGCGACGGCCGAGCCGCGCGGGCGGCGCCCGGACGGAGGAGCGACGGGCCGTGTGGCATCGATCGGGCGCGGTCGCCCCGCGGCGGGTCGGAGGCGGGTGAGCTTCACGTTCCCCCAGGTCTGGGCCGCGGGGGTGGCGCTGGCGCTGGCGTCCGGAAGCCTGGTGTGGGTTGCCATGGGCGGCCCCGGCGCCGATCCCCGGGCGGCGCTGGGCGCACCGGATCCACTCGTGGCGCCCGCGACGGTGCGGCCCGCCGCGGCGGCCGCCGCCCAGTACGAGCGGGCCGCCGACGAGCTGACGGTCCTCATGGAGGCGGGCAGGGATCTGCTGGCTCCCGAGACCATGGCGGTCATCGAGGCGAGCCTGTCGGCCATCGACGCCGCCATCGCCGACGCGGAGCGGGCGCTGGCCGACGATCCCGCGAGCCCCATGCTGAACCGGCTCCTGCTGAGCCATCGACAGACGAAGCTGCGCATCCTGCGGCAGGCTACCTCGGCCCTGCTTCCCCGGACCTGACCCACGTGAACCCCGCCGCGCATCGCGCGCGGCTCGACGGAGACGGAGAACGACATGAGCGGTACCCTGACACTGGCCCTCGCGGCCCTGGCCCTCCTCCAGCAGACGGATACGGTCGTCCCCCTGAACGGAGCCACCCGCCTCTCGGTGGACAATCCGGGCGGCAGCATCGTGGTCGTCACGTGGGACCGTCCGGCCGTGCGCATCGAAGCGGAGCATTCCGCCCGCACGTTCATCGACATCGACCGGCGCGGCCAGACGCTGGACGTGGAGGCCGAGGCGCGGCGCGGCCCCGCCACCATCGTGGACTACCGCATCACGGTGCCGGCGTCCCTCGACCTGGACCTCGAGGGGATGTACACGACCATCACGGTGACGGGTGCCGACGGCACCGTGGAGGCCGAGACGCTCCAGGGCGACATCCAGGTGCGGGGTGGGCGCGGGACCCTCAAGCTCAGCTCGACCAACGGCAAGATCGACGTGGAGGGCGCCGAAGGCCGCATCGAGATCGAGACGGTGGGACAGCCCGTGCGGGTGGCGAACAGCGCCGGCGAGGTGCTGGTCGAATCGGTGGGCGGCAGCATCACGATGGAGAACGTGCGGGCCCGTGTGGTGGAGGCCGGCACCGTGGGGGGACGCATCCGCTATTCGGGCACGCTGGCGCCCGACGGGCGCTACTTCTTCGGCACCCACGGAGGTCCCATCGACATCGAGGTGCCCGAGGGCACCGGCGCCACGTTCACCCTGGCCACCATCCACGGCGGCATCACCGCCAACGTCGCCGGCGCGCCCGAGCGCTTCGCCCGGGGCCAGCGCCACTCGTTCACCACCGGCGGGGGCGGTGCCCAGGTGGAGGCGGAGACGTTCGGCGGCCGCATCACGCTGGCGCGCCCCGGCGGCGGACTCTGACCTCGCTGCAACGAAATGGCGACTCGGGCCATCCAACTGCCCGAGGACCCCTGCACCGAAACCGATCATCCCAGGAGAATCCATGGCCGCGTCCACCCAGCCCCTGATCCACCTCGAGGGCCTGAGCAAGGTCTTCTACACGGAGGAGGTGGAGACGCACGCGCTGTCGAACATCAACCTGGACATCATGTCGGGGGAGTTCGTGTCGATCGCCGGCCCTTCCGGGTGCGGCAAGACGACGCTGCTGTCGATCCTGGGCCTGTTGGATTCACCGACGGCGGGGAAGTACCTGCTGGACGGGGAGCCGGTGGAGACGCTGTCGGCGAGCCAGCGGGCGAAGATCAGGAACCAGGCGATCGGGTTCATCTTCCAGGCGTTCAACCTGATCGGCGACCTGACGGTGTACGAGAACGTGGAGCTGCCGCTGACGTACCGTGGGATGGGCGGCAGCGAGCGCAAGGAGCGGGTGCAGGCGTCGCTGGAGCGGGTGGGGATGGCGCACCGGATGAGCCACTATCCGAGCCAGCTCAGCGGCGGCCAGCAGCAGCGCGTGGCGGTGGCGCGGGCGATCGTGGGCAAGCCGCTGATCCTGCTGGCCGACGAGCCGACGGGTAACCTGGACTCGAAGAACGGCAACGCGGTGATGGAGCTGCTGAACGAGCTGCACGACGAGGGCGCGACGATCTGCATGGTCACGCACGACCCGCGCTACAGCAACGTCGCCGAGCGCCAGATCCACCTGTTCGACGGCCAGGTGGTGAGCGAGGACGACGTGAAGCGGGCGCACGAGCTGGAAGAGGCGGGCTTCGCCGTCGACTAGCCCGGGTGGTGGGGTGGGGTGGGGAGGTGAGGAGGGCCCGGTGGAAGATCGCCGGGCCCTTCGCGCGTCCGGCGGCGCGGCATCGTTGCGCGGGCCGGGGGGACCGGAGTATCGTGGCCATGTTCGGCATTTATTCGGCACCCCCACGGAGCACGCCGATGGACCCCCACGCCTCTCCGAAGCACCAGTTCCTCGACGCCTACGACCGTGAGCACGAGACCACCATGCGGGTGCTCCACGCCTACCCGGCCGACCAGCTGGACCTCCGTCCCCACGAGAAATGCAAGACGGCGAAGGAGCTGGCCTGGGGGTTCGCCATGGAGCGGGGGCTGGGCACGATGGTCTTCAACGACGAGTTCGTCGAGAAGGTCACGGGCGAGATGCCGCAGCCGCCGGGGGAATGGGACGAGCTCCTCGATACGGTGGAGAAGGTCAGCCGGGATTTCCGCGAGCTCGTGGCGTCGACGCCGGACGAGGAGCTCATGAGGAAGGTGCGCTTCTTCACGGCGCCCCGGACCATGGGCGAGGTCTCCCGCCTGGCCTGGATCTGGTTCCTGCTCCATGACGAGATCCACCACCGGGGCCAGTTCTCCGTCTATCTGCGGATGGCCGGCGGCAAGGTGCCCTCCATCTACGGGCCCACGGCCGACGAGCCCTGGATGTGACGCCGGCACACGCCTCGGCCTCCCCTTGCTGAAGACCCTCGTGCTGGTCGCTGCCGTGCTCTACCTGACCCTGGCGGCGTTCGCCTTCTTCACGGCCGACCGGCAGATCTTCTTCCCGCCGCCGCCGTCCTACTCCGCCGGAGATCTGCCGGTGACCCGGGTGGCCACGGACGACGGGGCCCGCGTGGCCGCCCTGCACCTGCCGGCCCCCGGCGACGGCTACACGATCCTCGTGAGCCACGGCAACGCGGAGGACCTGGGGCACCTCGAGCCCTACCTCCGGCGGCTGCACGCCGCGGGCTTCGGCGTGCTGGCCTACGACTACCGTGGGTACGGTCTCAGCTCCGGCGGCACCACCACGACGCACGGCGTCTACGAGGACGTGGCCGCCGTCTACGGCCACGCCATCGACCGGCTGGGCATCCCGCCTTCCCGTCTGATCCTTCTTGGGCGCTCCGTGGGCTCCGGCCCGGCCACCTGGCTGGCGGCGCGGCGACCGGTGGCCGGGCTCGTCATCGAGAGCGGCTTCACCAGCGCCTTCCGCGTCGTCACCCGCTGGCCTCTGCTTCCCTTCGACCGCTTCCCCAACCTCGCGGAGATCGGCGACGTTGAGGCTCCGGTGCTGGTGGTCCACGGCACGGACGACCGCGTCATCCCGTTCTCCCACGGCCGCCGCCTCCACGCCGCGGCCCGGGAGCCCAAGCGCTTCCTGCCGGTGGAAGGGGCGGGGCACAACGACCTGGTACGGGTGGCGGGCGAGCGGTACTGGACAGCCTTGCGGGAGTTCGCGGCGCTTCTGGGGTAGAGGATGGAAGGCTCGGCCAGGCCCTGGGGGCGGTGTCCGTCCGTCCGGGTCCGGGACGTGCCGCTGGAGCCCCGCACACGACACGCCGACTCCAACCCGGGAGGCATCATGCAGATCAGAGCTCTGGTGGGATCCGGAAGGAAGGTGATCGTCATCGGGCCGGAGGCACCCTTGTCCGAGGCCATGGACCTGCTGCTCACCCACGAGATCGGCGCGCTACCGGTGGTGGAAGACGACGACCGACCGGTGGGGATCCTCTCGGAACGGGACGTGGTCCGGGCGCTCCACAAGCACGGCGCGCCAACGCCGACGCTGTCGGTGCGCCGGGCGATGCGCACGCCACCGCCCACGTGCGAGCTGGACACGACCGTGCTCGAGGCGACGTCGCGGATGACCCGTGAGCGCGCCCGCCATCTCATCGTCTGTGGGGAGGGCCGGCTGGTAGCCGTGCTGTCCGTGGGCGATCTGGTGAAGCATCGGCTCGAGCAGATGGAGACGGAGGCGAGCGTCCTCCGCGACTACGTGGCCGCGCAGCGGGCGCGCATGTAGGCGAGGGGTGCGGCAGGCCACGAAGGCTCGTGGCCGTGGCTCCGTGGTGTGCATGCCGCCTCCCCTCGGGCGTCTCCCGGTGTAGACCCCCAACCGGGAGAATCCGATGTCCACCGTCGACGACGCCCCATCCAACCGCAGCGCCGACTCGACGGCGCGCCGCCTCCCAGCCCCCGTCGGCCCGGCCACGCGCTCCCGCTCTGCCGGCGTCGGGGCGATGCGCGCCTCCGCCCTGGCCGGGCACTTCGCCCTGATCTGCACCCTGGGCGTCGCGACCCCCGCCGCCGCGCAAGGATGGATCGAGCCGCTCCCCGGACGCTCCGCCCTCGGGGGCTGGCAGGTCGAGCGTACCCTGAGCCGCGTCACCGTCACCGTCGAGGGCCGCGTGGCGCGGGTGGAGGTGAGCGAGCGATTCCGGAACCGGGGGAGGTCGGTGGCCGAGGGCTCGTACCTCTATCCGCTGCCGGGTGAGGCCGCCTTCGCCTCGTTCTCCCTCTTCCAGGGCGAGACCGAGCTGAGGGGCGAGGTCATGGACCGGGAGCGGGCGCGGGAGATCTACGAGGAGATCGTCCGGCGGCGCGCCGACCCGGCCCTCATCGAGCTGGCGGGGCAGGGGCTCCTGCGGGCCCGCGTATTTCCCATCGAGCCGGGGGAGGAGCGGGAGGTGACGCTGCGCTACGAGCAGCTCCTCTCCCGTGCCGGAGACGCCCTCCACTTCCAGTACTCCGGCGGCGTGCGCGAGGAGGGCCGGATCTTCCCGGCGGGCGTACCGGTGGAGGGACGGCCGCGTGGGGGGCGCCTGGGCGACGACGGCCGGCGCGGCGCCGACTCCGAGCGGGGCGACGCGCCCACGGACGTGGAGCTCGTGGTGGAGGACGCCGCGCGCTTCCTGGAGCCCTTCTCGCCGACCCACGCCCTGGACAGCGACCGGGAGCGCGGTGCCGGCGGCCACGAGCGGCTGGTGGTGCGGCCTCGCGGGGGCGTGACGGGGCACCTCTCGGTCTTCCTCCCCCTGGCGCGGGACGGGATCGGCATCACCCTGGCCATGCACGCTCCGCCCGGCGAGGACCGCGGCTACTTCATGCTGACGCTGTCGCCCGGCGAGACCGACGCGCCGGCGCGGCCCCGCGACCTCACGGTGGTGGTGGACGTCTCCGGGTCCATGTCGGGCCGGAAGATGGAGCAGGCGCGCAGCGCCCTGATGGGCCTGCTGGAGACTCTCGAGCCGGACGACCGCTTCCGCCTCGTGGCCTTCAGCGGCGCCGTGCGGCCCGAGAGCGACGGATGGCGGTCCGCCGACGAGGGTGGCCTCCGCGAAGCCATGGCGTGGGTGCAGGGGCTGCGGGCGGACGGCGGCACCAACATCGAAGGAGCGCTGGAGGAGGCGTTCCGCCTGGAGCCGGGCCTCGACCGGCTGCCGGTGGTGATCTTCCTCACCGATGGCCTGCCGACCGTGGGAGAGCAGGATCCGGAAGCCATCGCTGACCGGGCCGAGAGGCTGCGGCGCGACGCCCGCATCTTCGCCTTCGGGGTGGGCGACGACGTGAACACCCACCTCCTGGACCGGCTGAGCGCCGCCACCCGGGGCACCACCGACTACGTGCGTCAGGACGAGAGCGTGGAGCGCGCCCTCTCCCTCCTCTCCGCGCGCATCCGCCACCCCGTCCTCACCGACCTGGAGTGGGACGGCGCGCCGGTGCGGCTGGCGGAGGTCCACCCGGTGGAGATCCCCGACGTGTTCGCGGGCCAGGAGCTGGTGCTCTTCGGCCGCTACGAGGGAGCGGGCGAGGGGGAGCTGGGGCTCACCGGGCGCCGCGCCGGGCGCGCGGAGCGCTTCTCCGTGGAGGCCGACTTCCCCCGCAGGACCGGGGCGAACGCCTTCATCCCCCGCCTGTGGGCGTCCAGGAAGCTGGGGCACCTCACGCGGCAGCTCTGGATCGAGGGCTCCAGCGAGGCGCTGGTGGAGGAGATCCGGCGCACGGCGCTGCGCTACGGGCTGCCCAGCGAGTTCACCGCCTACCTCGTCCAGGAGCCCGAGGCCCTCGCCGACGCCGATGCGGCGGGCCTGGGGGGCCGGAGGATGTCCCTGGACCGGCTCGTCATGACCGCCGCGCCCTCCTCGCCGGCGCAGGCCTCGGGGGCCGGGGCGGTGCGGGCAGCCGCCGAGGCGCAGCGCATGCGCTCCGTGCGGGACGAAGCCGACATGGCGGAGGCCGAGGCGAAGCTCGCCGCGGCCGCGCCCGCCGACGCCCGCGCGGTGGCGGGCAGGCTCTTCCGCCGGAGCGACGGTGTATGGACCGAGGTGGGGATCCCGGACGATCTCCCCGTCGTCGCCGTTCGCCGCTTCAGCCGGGCCTGGTTCGACCTGCTGGAGGCGCTGCCGGAGCTCGCCGCGCCCAGCACCCGGCTGGAGAAGGTGGTGGTGCGCGGCCGAGCGCTGGCGGTGCACCTCGGCGACGAGGGCGAAGAGACCCTCGATTCCGTGGCGATCCGACGGATCGTGGACGGCTTCAGGGATCCGGTGACGCCTTGAGCCACGCCCCACCCTTCGAGCCGTCCCCCCCGGCCCCGGCACGCCCGTGAGCACGGACTGGAACAGCCTCTACCGGAGCGTCTTCCCGGACCTGGTCCGCTTCCTCCACCGGAAGGTGTGGGACGCGGAGCGGGCCCGGGACCTGGCGCAGGAGGTGTTCGTGCGGGCCCTGAGGGAGGACCCGGAGAAGCCGCGGTCGTTCCTCTTCGCGGTGGCGGCGAACCTCGCCCGCGACGAGGCGCGCACCGACCTGCGGCGCAAGCGCCATCTCACCCTCCTCAGGAGCGAGAGCGAGGGGCGCACGTCCCGCCTGGGCGACCCCGTCCGTGAGCTGGCGGAGCGCGAGCGCCAGGAGGCGGTGCGGGCAGCGCTGGAGGCGCTGTCGGAGCGCGACCGGGAGGTGCTCCTGCTCTGGGACGCCGGGCTGGGATACCCCGACATCGCCGATCGCACGGGCCTCGCCCCCGGCGCCGTCGGCACCACGCTGGCCCGGGCGCGCCGCCGTCTGGTGGCCGCCCACGAAGCACGCACGCGGCAGACACCGGAGAGTCGAGCATGAAGCGCCACCTGACCGACGGAGAGATCCACGCCTGGCTGGACGGCGAGCTGGACGACGCCGCTCCGGAAGAGGCGGCGACCTCCCTCCGGGATCACCTGGAGGGGTGCGACGCGTGCCGCGCGCGCCTCGACGGCGAGGCGGCGCTGCGGGAGCGGGCGGCGGCCATCCTGGCCGGCGCGGCGCCCTCCGCGGGCGTCCTTCCCAGCTTCGAGGAGCTCCGGGCGCGCGCCCGCGCCACGGATCCACGGCGTCCCTCGCACCGGGCCGGCTCCCGCCTCGCGCACCTGCGCCGGTGGGGCTGGGCGGCGTCGGTGGTGGTGGCCCTGGGCATCGGCTGGGGCGTGCGCGACCGCGTCCCCGTGCCGGGGGAAGAGGAGATCGGGGCGGCAGGCGAGGCGGCGCAGCTCCGCGACGGGGCGCCGGGGGCGGCGCGCGGCGGAACGGCCCGCCTCCAGGGGGCCGCGGCCGGCGACGGGACCATGCCCGCCAGCGAGACCCCCGCCTCCGGCGACGCCCTCGCCTCCGGGAGCGGCGACGTGGCGGTCACGCGACCCGGCGACGCCGGTGCCTCCGGAGCCGCCGACGCGGCGGCCCGGGCCAGCGAGGTGCTCGCCTCCAGGAGCGGCGACGCGGCGGCCACGCGACCCGGCGACGCCGCTGCCTCCGGAGCCGCCGACGCGGCCCCGGGAGCCGGCGGGGCGGTCGACTCCGGCGCCGGCGACGCAGGCACCCCGACCAGCGACGATGCCGTCGTCGCCGCCCCCGCCGAGGTGGTCGCGAAGGCGGCGGTCGACGCTGCCGATCCGACCGGTCCGGCAGGAGACCGGCGGCCCGCCGCCACTTACGCCGCCGGGGCGGACGTCCGGGCCGAGCCGCCGGTGGCGGACTCCCCAGGGGAGTCGCCGCGGTCGGCGCAGGAGGCGGTGGCTCTCGACGAGCTGGTCGTCACGGGGGCGCCGGTCACCGATTCCGGATCGCCCCCGGTGTCCTCCCTTCTCGATCCCCGACCGCGCATGGCACCGATGCCAACGATGGCGACTCGTGGCCGGGATCCCGATCCACGCTCCGCGGCCGTGGAGGCGCGGCGCGCGCGCGCTCCGTCGGGCACCGCGGACGAGGCCGTCGACGCCGGCGCGCTCGTCCTCACGGTGGAGTCGCTCGACGTGCTGTCCGTGGTGTGGAGCGAGGTGGCGCCGGGGGTCCGGGGGGTGAAGGTGCTCCAGCGGCTGGACCGGTCGGACACGCTGGAGCTGGTCGTCATCCCCGGGCGCATGGACGACGAGGCTGCCGAGGCGGCGCTCGCGGCGGTGCTCGAGGAGCCGCTGCGTCCGGGGTGGAGCCGTCTCGTGCGGGTGCGCGAGGGGGCGCGCATCGTGGCGCGGGCGCCGCTCCCGGCGGCCGCGCTGTCCCGTCTGGTGGAAGGCGTAGGGCGGCGGTAGGGACCGCGCGGGTGCAGGTGTCAGCGAGAGGGGGTGGGCGGCGCCGCCGCCCGCGAGGTTCTTGTCTCGAGCGCTCCTGCGATCCGGGTCAGTCGAATCCTCCCCCGATCGTCCGCGGCGCACTGATGCGCCGCCATAAGGAGTCCGCTTCATGTCTTCCCCCACCTTCGCCGAGCTCGGCGTGTCCCAGGCCGCCGTGCGCGTGCTTGACCAGCGCGGCATCACAGCGCCGTTCGCCATCCAGTCCCTGGTCGTCCCCGACGTGCTGGCCGGCCGCGACGTGCTGGCCAAGTCGCCCACCGGCTCGGGCAAGACTCTGGCCTTCGGCGTGCCCATCGCCGATCGCATCGAGGCCACCGACCCGCGCCCCAGCGCGCTGATCCTGGCCCCCACCCGCGAGCTGGCCACCCAGATCGTCGAGGCGATCCGCGACGTGGCCCATGCCCGCGCGCTGTCGGTCACCGCCGTCTACGGCGGTGCGGGCATCGACAAGCAGGCCCGCCAGGCGCCCAGGTCCCACATCCTCGTGGCCACCCCCGGCCGCCTGGAGGACCTCATCCAGCGCGGGGCCGTGCGCCTGGACCGCGTGCGCCTGCTCGTCCTCGACGAGGCCGACCGCATGCTGGACATGGGCTTCCGCCCGGTCGTCGAGCGCATCGTCAAGCAGACCCGGCGCGATCGGCAGACGCTCCTGTTCAGCGCCA
>JAHWKH010000330.1 GCA_019347995.1 Gemmatimonadota bacterium
GGCAACAAGCTGGACGCGCTCGAGCAGGGCATCTTCGAGGGGCGATCGGAGGAGGTCGTGCGCGACATCTCCAACGCCAAGCAGGAGATCATCAACTTCCGCAAGGTGATCCGCCCCCAGCGCACGGTGCTGCGCGACCTCGAGAACGTCAAGCAGCGCTTCCTGGCGCCCGACATCGATCTCGAGATCTACTTCGACGACGTGGTCGACGCGCACGAGCCGCTTCGCCAGCCAGTACGTGAGGGGATGGGTCCGGTACGCCACCACGAACGGCGTGCCCGCCAGAGCCGCCTGGAGCGTGGTGGTTCCCGATTTCACCAGGGCCGCGTCGGCCGCGGTCAGCAGGGCGCCGGTCTTCCGGGTGACGGGGAATCCGGCGCCGTCCAGGGCGTCGTCGGGCAGCGAGGACGCCAACCCCAGCAGCACCTGGACCTCGGGTCGGGTCTCCTGGAGGGTGCGTGCCGCGGCGCAGAAGAGCTCGAGGTGGCGCTCCACCTCCTGGCGCCGCGATCCGGGAAAGAGGGCCAGCAGCGGCCGGTCCACCTCCACGCCGAGGGCGTCGCGGGCGCGTCCGGCGTCCCGCACCCGGGTCTCGCCTCCGTCCTCGTCCTCGTCGAGGAGGGGGTGGCCCACGAAGACCGCGTGGGCGCCGGCCTCGGAGAGCGTCGCCTCCTCGAAGGGGAGGATCACCGCCACGCGCTCGGTGTCGCGAGCCAGACGGGCGGCGCGGCGCGGCTTCCAGGCCCACACCTGGGGGGCGATGTAGTAGAGCACGGGGATCCCGGCATCGTGCGCCGTCCCCGCCAGCCACAGGTTGAACCCCGGGTAGTCGACCGGCAGCAGCAGGTCGATGTCGCCCGCGTCGAGAAGCCGGCGCACACGCTTCTCGAGGCGCCAGAAGAACGGCAGGTTCTCCAGGACCTCGACGAAGCCCATCACCGCCAGCCGGTCCAGGCCCTCCAGAAGGGCGACGCCCTCCGCCTCCATCGCCGGCCCGCCCAGCCCCACGAGGCGGGCGTGGGGCAGGCGCTGCCTGAGGGCGCGGGCGACGGCGGCGGCGTGCTGGTCGCCCGACGCTTCTCCGGCGAGAAGCAGGATGGCCGGGCGGCCGATCACGTTGGAGGGAAGCGGTGGGGGCGCGGGAGCGCGGTGCGGACGGAGCGCGTCAGAAGCCGCGGAGATACCAGAGGGCGCCGGCGACCAGGGCCAGCAGGACCGCGAGCTTGCGCAGCGACGGGCCGCGCTTGATGTCGATCCATTCCTTCTTCCGGTTACGCCGGACGCGAATCAATGACATGCGTCTCGATCCTCTGCTCTATGGACAACGTCACCGCCAGGGCGTCGCGGCCGGCCTGCCCGCTCACGGCGGGCTCGGCGGCACCGGTCACGGCGTCGCGGAAGCTCTCCAGCTCCCGGCGAAGCGGCTCCACCGGCTGGCCCCGGAGGGGGATGCGCTCGACGATGTCGGCCACGTCGGTGACCCCCGCCGTCCCCAGGGACGGCAGGCTCTCCCGCAGCCGGAGGAACTCCCCGGTACCGTCGGCCAGGTTGAGGCTCAGATAGCCCGACGGCTGGAAGAGGCGGATCTTGCGCATCCGCTCGAAGGAGACGCGGCTCGCCGTGAGGTTCGCCACGGCACCGCCCTCGAAGGCGAGGCGTGCGTTGGCGATGTCCACGTTCGGCGTGAGAACGGGCACGCCGGCCGCCGCGATCTCCCGTACAGGAGTACCCACGAGGCTCAGGACCAGGTCCACGTCGTGGATCATCAGGTCTAGCACCACGGCCACGTCGGTGCTGCGGGGCGTGAAGGGGGCCATGCGGTGTGATTCCACGAAGCGCGGGCCCTCCAGGTGCTCTTCGGCGGCCAGCACGGCCGCGTTGAAGCGCTCCACGTGGCCGATCTGCACCCGCGCGCCGGCCTCGATGGCGGCGGCCAGGATGCGGTCGGCCGCCTCCAGCGTCGGCGCCATGGGCTTCTCCACCAGCACGTGCACGCCCCGCCGCAGGGCCGCCCGCGCCACGGCCTCGTGATCGCTGGTGGGCACGGCGATCACCACCGCGTCGCTCCCGTCCAGCAGCCGCTCGAGGCCGCCGCGGTCCTCCACACCGAGCTCGGCGGCCACCTGCCGGGCGCGCTGCGCGTCGGCGTCGTGGATGCCCGCCATGACCACGCCGGGAACGTCGCGCAGGATGCGGGCGTGATGGAAGCCGAGGCTGCCTACGCCCACCACCCCGATGCGGATCTCGTCGGCATCGGGGACCCTCATCCGACGATGATGCCGCGCTCGCTGTCGCGGATGAAGCGGAGGAGATGGCGCACCTCCGGGATGCCGTTCACCTCCTCTTCGGCCCTGGCGAGCCCCTGGGAGACGTTGAGGCCGCTCTGGAAGAGGATCCGGTACGCGTGCTTGAGGGAGCGGCGCGTCTCCTCGGAGAAGCCGCGCCGCTCCAGCCCCACGCTGTTGAGCCCGTACAACTTCGGCGGGCTGCCGGCGGCGCGGCAGTACGGGGGCACGTCCTGGGACACGCGCGAGCCGCCCCCGACGAAGGCGTGGGCGCCGATCTTCACGAACTGGTGGATGGGGGTGATGCCCCCCACGATGACCCAGTCCTCGATGACGACGTGCCCCGCCATGTTCACGGCGTTGGACAGGATCACGTGGTTGCCCAGCTCGCAATCGTGGGCCACGTGGGTGTAGGCCATGAGCAGGCAGTCGCTGCCCACCACGGTCTTGCCCGAGGCCGAGGTGCCCCGGTTGAGGGTGGCGTACTCGCGTATGACGGTCCGGTCGCCCACGTGGAGCCAGGTATCCTCCCCCTGGAACTTGAGATCCTGCGGGTCGGTGCCCAGGACGGCGCCCTGGCTGATCCGGCACTCCTCACCCACGACGGTGCGGCGGTCGATGAGCGCGTGGGGACCCACGATGGTGCCCGCCCCGACGCGCACGTCGTGACCGATGGTGGCGTAGGGGCCCACGACGACACCGGCGCCCAGCTCCGCCCCGTCGTCGACGATGGCCGTGGGGTGGACGCTCGCCTCGGCGCGCTCGTCGGCTCCAATGGTGGCATCGCTCATCCCTGCGTCCCCTTGATCTCGACGAGTCGGGCCATCAGGTCGGCTTCCGCGGCTACCTTGCCGTCCACCCGCCCCACGCCCCGCAGCTTGCAGACGTGCCGGCGGAACTGGAGCATCTCCAGCTCGAAGACGATCTGGTCGCCCGGGGTGACCGGGCGGCGCCACTTCACGTTGTTCAGTGACATGAAGTACATGACGTAGTCCTC
>JAHWKH010000331.1 GCA_019347995.1 Gemmatimonadota bacterium
CCGGAGGAGCTGCCCCGGGCGCTGGAGGCGGCGTCGCGGAGGCCGCCGCGGCCTTCGGCGACGGCTCCATGTACGTGGAGCGCTACCTCGAGCGGCCCCGTCACATCGAGATCCAGGTCCTGGGCGACACCCACGGCCGCGTCGTCCACCTGGGCGAGCGTGAATGCTCCATCCAGCGTCGCCACCAGAAGCTCGTGGAGGAGGCGCCGTCCCCCGTCCTGGGACCCGAGCAGCGGGCGGCCATGGGAGAAGCGGCCGTCCGGGCCGCCGAGGCGGTCGACTACGTCGGGGCCGGCACGTGCGAGTTCCTCTGGCAGGACGGTGAGTTCTTCTTCCTCGAGATGAACACGCGCATCCAGGTGGAGCACTGCGTGACGGAGATGACGACGGGCATCGACATCGTCCGCGAGCAGGTCCGGATCGCCGCCGGCGAGGAGCTCTCCTTCGGCCAGGACGACGTGGAGATCCGCGGGCACTCGATCGAATGCCGGATCAACGCCGAGGATCCGCTGCGCAACTTCCTCCCGTCCACCGGGCGCGTCGAGTACCTGGAGGTGCCCACGGGCCCCGGGGTTCGCTGGGACGGCGGCATCACCCAGGGCTTCCAGGTGGGGCTCCACTACGATCCGCTCCTGGCCAAGCTCATCGTCCACGGCCCGGACCGGGCCACGGCCATCGCCCGCATGGCCCGGGCCCTCGACGAGCTGGTGGTGGGCGGCGTGGACACCAGCGCGTCGTTCCACCGGCGGGTCATGGACGAGCCCGACTTCCGCGCGGGACGCCTTACGATCCGCTACCTGGAGGACCACCCCGACCTCATGGAGGGCGAGGGTGACGAAGCCCTGGTCCGGGCCGCCGCGGTCGCCGCGGCGCTGCTGGAGGAGGAGGAGCGGCTCCGGCACTCCGCTCCGCGCGTCGGTGCCGCCGGCGCCGGGGCCGGCACGATGAGCGCGTGGCGCGCGGCGGGGTGGCCCTGGCACCGCTCCCGGTGAGGGGGGCCGGGAGCCGCGCCTCCGCCCGCCGTACCGGATGAGCGCCCCGCCTCCCGAGCCCGGCCCGGTCGACGTCTCCGTACGCGCCATCGCCGCCGGGGGCGCCGGGGTGGCCGACCTCCCGGACGGGCGCGTGGTCTTCGTGCACAGAACGGCGCCCGGCGACCGGGCCCGCGTGCGCGTCACCCGCTCGAAGCGGTCGTGGGCCCGTGCGGAGCTGGTGACGCTGCTGGAGCCGGGGCCGGGGCGCCGGGAGGCGCCGTGCCCGCACTACGCGCGCTGCGGCGGCTGTACCCTGGAGCATCTGGAGTACGCCGAGCAGCTCCGCTGGAAGGGTCGCCTCGTGTCCGACGCGCTCCAGCGCATCGGGGGCGTCGAGGCGGAGCCGCCCGCGGTGGCCGCCTCGCCCCGGGAGCTCCGCTACCGCAACCGCGTCACGTTCACGCTGAAGCGCCTCGGGCGCGGCAGGGTGGTGGCCGGATTCCACGAGCTGGAGAATCCCGGGCGCATCGTGGACATGGGTGGGGGCTGTCTGCTCCCGGAGGAGGTGGTGGCCGACGCGTGGGACGGGCTGCGTGGAGCGTGGGGGAGCGGGGCCGGGCGGCTTCCGGCGGGCCGCGTGCTCCGGCTCACGCTGCGCGCCGTCGGCGGCGGTGTGGTGCTGGTCGTGGGGGGCGGGCGGGGCCGGGGCGACCCCGAGGCCCTCCTGGAGGCGGTGGACGGGCTGCGCGCCGTGTGGCACGATGCCGACGGTGGCCCGCCCGAGCTCCTGGCCGGGGATCGCGACACCCGCGAGGCATGGCTCGGCGAGAGCTTCCCCGTGGGGGCGTCCGCGTTCCTGCAGGTGAACCGGGGGGCGGCCGAGCTCCTCCACGAGGCGGCCATCGCCGCGGTGGAGGCCCGCCCGGGCGACGCCGTGGTGGACGGCTACTGCGGCGTCGGGGTCTACGGCCGGACGCTGGCGCGGGACGGCGCGCGCGTCACCGGCATCGAGCTCGACCCCGAGGCGGCGGCGGCCGCGCGGGCGGGGGCTCCCGCCGGCTTCCGGGTCCTGGAAGGGGCGGTGGAGGCGCGCCTGCCGGAGGCGCTTCCCGCCGACCGGGTGATCCTGAACCCTCCGCGCACCGGCCTGCACGAGGACGTCCCCGCACGCCTGGTGGGCTCGGGGGTAGAGCGGCTCGTGTACGTGAGCTGCGACCCCGCCACCCTGGCCAGGGACGCCGCGCGGCTCTCGGCCCGGTTCGGGCTGGACGCCCTGCGGGCCTTCGACCTTTTCCCACAGACCGCCCACGTGGAGACGCTGGCGGTCTTCGTCGCCCACGGCGGCGGCCACGGAGACTGACATGCGCTACTACGTGACCATCGGCACGCGCACGGTGGAGGTGGACCTGGGCGCCGACGGCGTGCGGGTCGACGGCGAGCCGGTGGACGCCTCCATCGAGCGGGTGGAGGGCACCCGGGTGCGCTCCCTCCTCCTGGACGGGGCGTCGCACCGGCTGGTGGCCCGGCCCTTGGAGCGGCGGGTGTGGGACCTCCACCTGCGGGGACGGCGCCTGCGGGCCGAGGCCGTGGACGAGCGCACCCGCGTCATCCGCGAGATGACGGGGGCCGCCGCGGGTCCCGCGGGCCCGAAGCCCGTGAAGGCGCCCATGCCGGGCCTGGTGGTCAAGGTGGAGGTGGAGGAGGGCGCCGACGTGGAGGTGGGCCAGGGCCTCATCATCGTGGAGGCCATGAAGATGGAGAACGAGCTGCGCGCCGAAGCGGCCGGCCGCGTGGCGAAGGTGCACGTGGCGCCTGGGGAGGCGGTGGAGCAGGGGCAGATGCTGATGGAGTTCGAGGCCGTCGAGGGCGAGGACGGGTGACGTGGTGAGGCGCGAGGACGACGCCGGAGGCGAGGTGACGACCGACAGCGGGATCCCGGTGCGGGGGGTGTACGGTCCCGACGACGCTCCCTCCGATCCGGAGGCGTCCATCGGCGAGCCGGGCGCCTGGCCGTTCACCCGCGGCGTCTACCCGTCCATGTATCGCGGGCGCCTCTGGACGATGCGCCAGTACGCCGGTTTCGGCACGGCGCAGGAGACGAACGAGCGCTACCACTACCTCCTCGACCGCGGCCAGACGGGCCTGTCCGTGGCGTTCGACCTGCCCACCCAGATGGGCTACGACTCCGACGCGCCGATGGCCGCCGGCGAGGTGGGCCGGGTGGGGGTGGCCATCGACTCCATCGAGGACATGCGGGCGCTCTTCGACGGCATCCCGCTGGACACCGTGTCGACGTCC
>JAHWKH010000332.1 GCA_019347995.1 Gemmatimonadota bacterium
GAGGGCGCCGGCCACGGTTTCCTGCGGGCGCAGGACGGCCAGGACGGCGCCAACATGGCCGCCACGCGCCAGGCCTGGCCGGCCACCGTGTCGTTCTTCAGGCGCCATCTCGAGCGCTGAGGGTCGAGCGAGCCAAGCCGACCGACAACCGTCCTCCACTCCCGCCCGGAGCGTTTGACATGAGGCGTCGCCTCGAACGCCGCCACGCCGGCGCCATGCTGCTGACCGTGGCCCTGGCGTCTCCTCTCCCGCTCGCGGCCCAGGAGCCGGTGCCCCCCGAGGAGTACGGCCGCTTCGAGAGGCTGGGCGCGGCCACGCTCTCGCCGGACGGCCACTGGATCGCCTACGCCGTGAACCGCGTGGATGGCGAGGACGAGCTGCGGGTGCGAGCGCTGCGCGGGGAGACGTCGATCACCGTCCCCTACGGCGCCGAGCCGGCGTTTTCCGCCGGCAGCCGCTGGCTGGCCTGGTCCGTGGGCGTCGGGGAGGCGGAGCGGGAGCGGCTGGAGGCGGCGGGCGAGCCCGTCCCGTCGACGGTGAGCATCCTGGACCTTTCCACGGGCGAGAGGCGCTCCCTGGGCGCCGCCGCGTCCTTCACGTTCAGCGCGGATGGGCGCTTCCTCTCCCTTGCCGGGCCCGCGCCGGACGAGCCGGAAGGCCGAGGCGGCGACCTGCGCGTATCGACCCTCGCCGACGGTTCGACCACCACCTTCGGCAACGTGGGCGAGCACGCATGGAGCACGACCGGATCCCTCCTTGCCATGGCGATCTCCACCGGAACCGACCAGGGCAACGGCGTGCAGGTGTATGCCGCCGGAGCGGGACGGCTGCGGGGGCTCGACGATTCCGGCGCCGCCTACCGGGGCCTCGCCTGGCGCGAGGAGGGTGCCGACCTGGCGGTCCTGCGCACGCTGGAGGACGCTCCCGACAGCGGCACGGCCCACGGGGTGCTGGCGTGGAGGGGACTCGATGCGCCCGGCGCCCCCACGCGCTTCGAGCTCCATCCCGGCACGCCCGGCATGCCCGACACGCTGGAGGTCGTGGAGCACGCCCGGCCGCGATGGTCCGACGGTGGGAGGCGGCTCGCGCTGGGGCTGCGGCCGATGGTAGGGGACGACGAAGCGGATACCGCGCGGGCGGCCCCGGCGGGAGAAGCGGACAGCGCGGACACCGGGCCCGCGGCCGCCCCGGGAACGGACGAGACGGAGGAGCCGGACACGCAACCCGCCGATGTCCAGATCTGGCACACGGGCGACGTGCGCCTCGTCCCCGAGCAGGCGTCGGCGGCCGGGCGGGACGGCCGCCGCACGCTGCTGGCCGTCTGGCACCTCGACGAGGGGCGCCTGGTCCGCCTGGGCGACGACCTCCTCGAGGAGGCCAGGCTCCTCGACGGCTGGCGCCACGCCGTGGAGCGTGACCGGGACCCCTACCCCTGGGGCGTCATGTTCGGCCGCCCCTACCACGACGTATGGCTCATCGACCCCGGATCGGGCGAGCGGGAGCGGGCGCTGGAGCAGGTGCGCTGGGATTGGCCGAGCCCCGCCGGCCGCTGGCTCCTGTGGTTCGACGGAAGCGACTACTGGTCACGCGACCTCGACAGCGGGCGCACCCGCAACCTCACCTCCGGCCTCCCCACGGTGTTCGCCGACACGGCCTACGACACGCCCACCGACCGGCTCCCTCCCCACGGCATCGGCGGATGGCTCGAGGACGACGAAGCGGTGCTCCTCCACGATCGCTACGACGTGTGGCGCGTCGCGCCCGACGGATCGGCCTCAGGGCGGCTGACGAGGGGCGCCGAGGAGGAGGTGGTGCACCGGGTCGTACGGCTGGACCGGGGCGAGCCGTCGCTCCCATCCGACGCCCCGCTGTACGTGGAGCTGCGAGGCGAGTGGTCCGGCCGCACCGGCTACGGCCGGCTGCACGCCGACGGCACCGTGGAGCGGCTGGTGTTCGAGGACGCGCTGGTGCGCGGGCTCCAGCGTGCCGACAGCGCGGAGGTGTACGCGTTCACGCGCAGCCGATTCGACGACTCCACCGACTGGTTCGTGGGCGGCGCGTCGCTGGCCGGGGCGCGGCGGGTGAGCGACACCAACCCGTTCCTTCCGGAGCGCGCGTGGGGCCGCTCCGAGCTCATCGACTTCACGAGCGAGACGGGGCGACGGCTGCAGGGGGCGCTGTTCCATCCCGCAGGCCACGATCCGGCGCGCCGCTATCCGATGATCGTCTACACCTACGAGATCCTCTCCCCGCGCGTGCACGCGTTCGTCGCGCCCAGTGAGCGGGACTACTACAACGTCACCGCCTGGACGCAGCAGGGCTATTTCGTGCTCATGCCGGACATCGTCTACCGCCCGCGGGAGCCTGGCGTGAGCGCGCTGGAGGCGGTGCGGCCCGCGGTGGCGCGCGTGGTCGAGATGGGCTTGGTGGACCCGGAGCGGGTGGGGCTCGTCGGGCATTCGTGGGGCGGCTACCAGGCCACCTACCTGGCGACGCGGACCGACATCTTCGCCGCGTCGGTGGCGGGGGCTCCCCTCACCGACTTCGTGAGCATGATGGGCGCGATCCACTGGAACCCGGGCATCGCCGAGCTCAGCCACTGGGAGACCGGCCAGGCCCGCATGGAAGTGCCGTTCTGGGAGGACCCCGAGGCGCACCGGCGCAACTCACCCGTTCACGCCGTGCACGAGATGGAGACGCCCCTCCTCATGGCCTTCGGCGACCAGGACGGCGTGGTCGATTTCGACCAGGGAACCGGGTTCTACAACTTCGCGCGCCGCGCCGGAAAGCAGATGGTGCTGCTGGTCTACGAGGGCGAGGACCACGGCTTCCGCCGCGAGGAGAACCAGCGCGACTACCACCGCCGCATCCTCGAGTGGTTCGGCCACTACCTCAAGGGAGAGCCGGCGCCGCGCTGGATCACCGACGGCGTTCCCCTGACGGAGCAGGAGGAGGAGGCGCGGCGGGTGGCGCGGAAGAACCCGGGCCGCTGACGGCGCGGGGGCCGGTCTCCGCGTACTTCTGGAGCAGACGCGCGCAGGGGGCGCAGCTGGCCACCAGCATCTCGGCGATCTCCAGGGGCACGGCGCCGGTGTGGAGTGGCTCCCGGGGGTCGGCCCCCGCCTCGAGCAGGATCTCGATGAGGCTCGCCGGGTCCGGCGCGCCAGGCCCCGACACCAGCCGCTCCAGCTCTTCCTTCCCGCGCACGACCTTCGGCCACGGGGTGTTCAGGAGCGCGTTGCTGACGCCGTGGATCCCCGGCTGTGC
>JAHWKH010000333.1 GCA_019347995.1 Gemmatimonadota bacterium
AGCTCGATGGTGTCGGCGAGCGCCTTCGCGGGATCGTAGCTCGGCCACGCCCCGCCGTCGAAGATCGAGCCATCCTTCCCCATCCGCTCCCAGAGCTCCTCGGCCAGGTGGGGAGCGAAGGGCGCGACGAGCAGCACGAGCGGCTCCACGGCGCTTCTCTCCGCCATCCGGCCGCCGGCCCTGAGGAAGTTGAGGTACTCCATCATGGCGGCGATAGCCGTATTGTAGGAGAGAGCCTCGAGATCCTCGGTCACCTTCTGGATGGTGGCGTGGAGCTTCCGCTCGACCTCCGCATCCAGCGGCCGGTCCTCGGCCGCGAGCGTGAGGCGCGGGCTCGCGGCGCGCGGCCGCTCCTCGCGCGCGCCCTCCGCCGCGACCACCTCGTCGCCCGGGCCGATGTCGTGGGCGGCGAGTGTGAGTTCGAGCGCCGTGGTCGCCGAGGTGGTGGCCACCGCGTGGGCCGTCCCGCCCAGGGAGGCGATCGCCTCCTCGAAGGCCGCCACCACCGGCCCCTGGGTGAGCTGGCCGCTGCGCAGCCTCGGCGCGCTGGCCGGGCTGATGATCCTGTTCCTGGGCATCGGACTCGCGCTGCCGGGCACCTGGACGGCGGAGCGCTCGGCGACGCTGGACGCGCCGCCGGAGCGGGTCTTCGCGTGGGTCGACGCGCCGGCGGCGTGGCAGTCGTGGACGGCCTGGCCCGACGTGGCCCTGGAGCGCGCGGGACCGGAGCGTGGCGAGGGAGCGTCGGTGCGCTGGGCGGACGACACGTGGGGCGAGGGCGTCTTCACCATCACGGCGAGCGAGCCTCCGAGGGAGCTGCGCTACGAGGTGCGCGTCCAGGAGGGATCCATGGTGACGCGCGGCAGCCTGCGGCTGGAGCCGGCCGGGCCCGGAACGCGCGTCACGTGGCGCGAGTCGGGCGACTTCGGCTGGAACCCGCTCATGGGATACGCGGCCCTGGGGATGGACCGCATGCAGGGGGCTGAGCTCGAGAAGGGGCTGGCGCGGCTCGACTCGGTGGCCGCGGCGAGCGTCCTCGGTCCTCCGGAGACGGGATCGGGGGGACGCGGCCCGTGAGGAGTCCGAGCGCCCCTGATCGACGGCCGCACGGCTCCCGCGCCTAGACCCGCTGCTTGTAGTAGTCGATGAGGTCGGCGTTGGTGGGCATGCGCTTCATGACGCCCATGAGCTCGGTCATGGCGTCGGCCGGCGGCATGTCCGAGAGCTGCCGGCGCAGGGCCCGCGACAGGGAGAGCGCGTCCTCCGACAGGAGGAGCTCCTCCTTGCGCGTGGCCGAGGCCGTCAGATCGATGGCCGGATAGATGCGGCGGTCGGCCATCTCGCGGGACAGCAGGAGCTCGCTGTTGCCCGTGCCCTTGAACTCCTCGAAGATCACCTGGTCCATGCGCGACCCGGTGTCCACCAGCGCCGTGGCGACGATGGTGAGGGAGCCGCCGCCCTGCGCCTTGCGCGCGCTCCCCAGGAAGCGCTTGGGCTTCTCCAGGGAGTTGGCGTCCAGCCCGCCGGAGAGGGTGCGCCCGCTGCCTTCCTCGGACGTGTTGTAGGCCCGGGCGAGGCGGGTGATGGAATCGAGGATGATGACGACGTCGTCGCCCATCTCCACGCGGCGGCGGGCGCGCTCCAGCGTCATCTCGGCGACCGCCGTGTGCCTGTCGGCGGAGCGGTCGAACGTCGAGGCGACGACCTCTCCGAAACCGCAGGACTCCATCTCCGTGACCTCCTCGGGACGCTCGTCCACCAGGAGGAAGAAGAGGGTGCACTCGGGATGGTTGGTGGTGATGCCTTCGGCGACCGACTGCATCACCATGGTCTTACCCGCCTTGGCCAGCGCCACGATCATGGCGCGCTGGCCCTTGCCGAACGGACAGAACAGGTCGATGACACGGTTGGTGTAGTCGGGCTTGCCCATCACCGTGCGGCCGCACTCGAGCTTGAGCTGCTGGTCGGGGTGCATGGCGGAGAGGCGGTTGAACTCGGGCCGTCGCCGCGCCTCCTCGGGAGGCCTGCCGTTCACGGTCCGGAGGTGGGTCAGCGGGGGGCTCTTGCCGTTCTTCGGCCGCTTGCCCACGTCGCCCATCAGCTCGTCGCCGCTCCGGAGACCGAACTTCTGGATCACCCGGGCGCCCACGTAGATGTCGTCGTTGCTGGGGATGTACCCGGCGTCCTTCCGTCGGATGAATCCCGATCCGCTGCCGAGGACCTCGAGGATCCCGAGCGCTTCGTCGTTGCTCACGCTTCCATCTGGCTGTTCTGGGTGAAGATAGGAAGAGGGCCACCGGCCCTCGGATCTCTCCGGTTCCCCGGCCCAGACGGGACCAGGGGGCGCCGCGATACAGCCGGCATGACCAAAGGTCGAGCAATTCAGGTGCCAGCCCTGGCGGCGGCTGTCCGCTCACGCGGGCCGCGGCCACGGCATCTCAGCCTTCCCGCTCCTCTACTGGGGCCTCATGCGGTGGCGGGACCGAGGGTCCCGATCGACGCTGGCGGCGGACGCGCTTGGGCGACTGCTCGGCGGCCTGGGGAGGGTCTCCACGAAGGGAGATCCGGGAACGCTCGCCGGAAGACCGGCTCGATGGCCGGCCGTCGACTTCCCGACGGACGCCCTCAATCTTCCACCGAAGAGCCGTTCAGGCAAGGTGTGGGATCCGCGCGCACCGTGGATCGTCCATCTGCGCGGCGAACGTGTCCTCCCCGGAGAGGACGCTTCTGTCCCCCGCGCTGGACACCGGACCGGAAGCGGCGAACCACCCTGGACGGGCGAAAGACCAGGCGACACAGGCCTCACACGGCGTCGCGGGCGTCGCGGCACGTCCCCTGCCCCGCACCAAAGGTGCACGTTCCGTCAAGGAGGCCGTCGTGAGGATCCGAGTGCTCTTCCCAGCCCTTCTCCTGGCCGTCGCCGCCGCGCCCGCCACCGGCGAGGCGCAGTCGTCCACCACGTTCGCCGCCTCGCTGGGCTACGGCGACCTCTTCGGCGCCGTGGGCCTGGGGCTGGCTCATCAGAGCTGGGACGGCGGATCGGCCACCGCATTCGGCGTCTCGGTGACCAGCGGCCGCTCGGGAGCGAGCGCCCACGGCATCTACAGCGAAGCCGGTCGGTACGACCGCCACTGGGACGGCGGCCGCTACGACGACTGGGGCTACGACGATCGCGGCCGGTACTCTTCCTCCGACCGCTGCTGGGATCTGGCCTGGGACCGCTACTGGGATCGGGGCTATCGCAGCTACGGCTGGGCCGGCTGGT
>JAHWKH010000334.1 GCA_019347995.1 Gemmatimonadota bacterium
CGCCGTCGCCCAGCCGCGCTTCCGCCTGGCGTGGGACCAGGTCCTGAACCGCACCCTGCAGGCGATGGGGATGGTGGACGCCTTCCGTCCCGGGGCGGCCGACGTCTCGGGGCTCTCGGAGGCCAGCGCCGGGCTCCACATCCCCAAGGTGAAGCAGAAGACGTTCGTGCGGGTGGACGAGGAGGGCACGGAGGCCGCCGCCGTCACCTCGGTGGCGGTGGTGGAGTCGCTGGGTCCCGTCCTCCGGGCCGACCGTCCGTTCGTGGTGGTGATCCGGGAGCGGCTGACGGGCACCGTCCTGTTCGTCGGAGTGCTGGTCGAGCCGCCCACGGCGCCCTGATCAGGGCGCGGACACCGCCGGCGAGGCGCGTTCGAGGATCGGCCCGACATCGATCCCCGGCGCCAGGGTCCCGAAGGCCCGCCCCCGGTCGTCGCCGAGCCGTGAAGCACAGAACGCATCGGCCAGCGCGGGTGGGGCGTGGCGCACGAGCAGCGACGCCTGCAGGGCCAGGGCCATCCGCTCGACCAGCCGCCGCGCCCGCGTCTCGGGCTCCTCGGGCCTGGCGATCTCCGCATCGAGCGCGTCGATGAACGCATCGAGGCGGCGGTCGGCCCCGAGACCCAGCCGCACCTCGTCCATGAACGCCTCCGTGGCTCCCTCTTCCCGGTCCATGGCCCGGAGCACGTCGAGGCAGATGACGTTGGCCGAGCCCTCCCACATGGAATTGACGGGTGCCTCGCGATAGAGGCGCGGGAGGATCGACTCTTCGACGTAGCCGTTGCCCCCCAGGCACTCCATGGCCTCGAGGACGTGGGACGGGGCTCGCTTGCAGATCCAGTACTTCGAAACCGCATTGGCGATGCGCCGGAAGCGACCCTCCTGGCCGTCCTGCGCGGCGGAATCGAACGCGCGCGCGAGCCGCATCCCCAGCACGGTGGCCGCCTCCGACTCGACGCACAGATCGGCGAGCACGTTGCGCATCAACGGCTGCTCGACGAGCCGCTTCCCGAACGCCGCGCGGTGCGAGCAATGATGCGTCGCCTGTGCCACGGCCCGACGCATCAGGGCGGTCGACAGGAGCGTGCAGTCGAGACGGGTGTGGTTCACCATCTCGATGATGGAGGCGATGCCCCGACCTTCGTCGCCGAGGAGCCGCGCCCACGCTCCGTCGAGCTCCAGCTCGCTGGAGGCGTTGGACCGGTTGCCGAGCTTGTGCTTGAGCCTCTGGATGAAGAAGCGGTTGCGCACGCCGTCGGGGGTCCAGCGTGGGAGCAGGAAGCAGGAGAGGCCGCCGGGGGCCTGCGCCAGCACCAGGAAGGCGTCGCACATGGGCGCCGAACAGAACCACTTGTGACCGGTCAGCAGGTACTCCCGCCCCGGCCCGGTCGCGCCCACCGGCTCCGCGCGGGTGGTGTTCGCGCGCACGTCGGATCCTCCCTGCTTCTCGGTCATCGCCATGCCGAGCAGGACGCCCTTCTTCT
The DNA here is from genome assembly GCA_019347995.1 of Gemmatimonadota bacterium. The sequence continues at coordinate 1,483 of JAHWKH010000334.1, forward strand.
CCGCCGGGGGGCGGAAGCGCGGGTCGTACGTCGTGCTCCCGATCCCCGCCTCCCATTCGGCCGCGAGCTCCGGCTGCCGCCGCAGCGCCGGGACCGCGGCATGGGTCATCGAGAGCGGACAGACATGCCCCGCCTCGTTCTGACCCGCCAGCAGGCAGAGGGCAGCCCTGGCCACGTGGGCTCCCGGGCGGGGGTCCCGCCATGGGAGGTTGTGAAGGCCGTTCTCGACCCCGAGGTGCATGAGCCGGTGCCAGTCGGGATGGAACTCCACCTCGTCGATCCGGTTGCCGGCCGGGTCGTGCGTGTGGAGGACGGGCGGGTGCTCGTTGGCGAGGAATCCCCACCGCACCACTTCTTCCGATCCGAGGCGGGCCCCGAGCTCGACCATGCGCTGCCGCGCCCAACCGGCGCCCTCGCGCCCGACCGCCTCGACGAGGGCGGCGTCGGACGTGAAGAGATTGTAGTCCAGCAGCGGGGGGACCTGGTTGAAGACCGCGTGGGTGGCCGGGGCCATGGCTCAGTCCTCCGGATGCCACCCGTCGCGGGCCTGGCGGGCTCCGATCGCCACGCCCGATCCCACGCCCACGCCCACGGCGATGGCCGTCCCGGCACCGACGATGGGCAGGAGCGCGACCACGGGTGCAGCCACCAGGGCCGCGCCGACACCGGCCGCCAGGCCCAGCGCGGGGTGCTCTACCAGGGTGGTGTAGCGCAGGCGATCGCGGACGAAGCCCTTCGACTTGAGATGGCCGCCGACCCCGGCGGCGGCGGCGACTGCGAGGGCGATGAGCTCGAACATGGTTCCTCCTGGGGGCGGGTCTCTCCACCCGTCCTACGCGCGGGCCTGCCCCGGGGTTTCCCCCCTGCCAGCGTCCCGGATGCGAGACCGGGCGTCCCACGACCGGGCATGGAGAGCGGCCGGGCCACCCCCGGGGCATGGGCCCAAGTGATTGTGCCACACCAATTTACGAGAAAGTGACACTACGGGCACGGCTCTTTCGTAAGAGAAGGGTGTCAGCGACACCTCCCTACATCCCCGGACTTCCACCATGCCGGATGCCGCGTCCACCGACCTCGACCTCGTGAGGGCCGCCCGTGATGGCTGCTCCGACGCCGCCCGCCATCTCTACCACCGGCACTCGCCGCGGGTGTTCGCCGTCCTCCTGCGCACGGTGCGCCACGAGGAGTTGGCCCGGGACCTGGCCCAGGAGACGTGGATCCGGGCCTTCCGCGCGCTTCCCCGCTTCCGCGAGGAGGCCCGATTCTCCACCTGGATCCACCGCATCGCCGTGAACACCGCGCTCTCGGAGATCCGGCGGGCACGTTCGCGCGAGGTGGAGGAGACGGAGCTGGTGGAGTCGCTGCCGGCTCCCAAGCCCCGCTCGAGCGACGTCTTCCTGGCCCGACAGCTGCGGCAGTCCCTGAGGGAGCTGCCCGACGGGATGCGACGCATCCTCGTGCTGCACGACGTGCACGGGCATACGCACCAGGAGATCGCCGACCGGTTGGGCATCAGCGTCGGCACGTCCAAGTCCCAGCTCTTCCGCGCCCGGGCGAAGATGCGCGACATGCTGGAGGGCGTCGTGGCGTCCTGGCCCGACCTGGCGGGGGTCGCCGCCGCCTGAAGGCCCGGTCCGCCTCGCTTGGATACCCGCTCCTCAGGCGTCGCCGCGCAGCGCCCGTACCACCTCCGCCACGTCTTGGCTCTCGCGCATCCGGACCACCAGGAGGGCGGTACGCAGCTTGAGGCCGGGCGCTAGGATCCGTCGTCCCAGGCCGGC
>JAHWKH010000335.1 GCA_019347995.1 Gemmatimonadota bacterium
GGGGACAGTTGCAAGGCACCGGACGTTGATGTTGGGGGACGCGTTTGCTGGAGATCGCCCGGGGACTCGACGCTTGCGCTGGCCGGGAATTCGGCTCGGGGGCTCCGGTCCGCCGGTATTTGTGCGGCGGACACGCCAATGGCGGCCGGCAGGCCGAGGACGGTGCGGCCGATGGCGGTGGCGATGACCTTGATCTGCGTCATGAGCTCGCCGAACTGGTCGGGATAGAGGGATTGGGCGCCGTCGGACATGGCGCGGGGCGGGTCGGGATGGACCTCGACGATGAGGCCGTCGGCGCCCGCGGCCACGGCCGCCCGCGCCATGGGGATCACCTTGGCGCGAATCCCCGTTCCGTGGCTCGGGTCGGCCACGATGGGGAGGTGGGACAGGGCCTGCACGACGGGGATCGCCGTGAGGTCCAGGAGGTTGCGCGTGTGGGTGTCGAAGCTGCGCACCCCCCGCTCGCAAAGGATGACCTGCTCGTTGCCCTCGGCCAGGATGTATTCGGCGGCCAGGAGGAGCTCGTCGATGGTGGCGCTCATGCCACGCTTGAGGAGCACCGGCTTGCCCAGCCGGCCCGCCCTCCGCAGCAGCACGTAGTTCTGCATGTTGCGGGCGCCGATCTGGATGATGTCGGCGTATTCCGCCACCAGGTCGATGGTCTCCGGATCCACCGCCTCGGTGACGATGGCCATGCCTGTCGCGTCCCGGGCGAGCGCCAGGAGCTCGAGCCCCTCCACCCCCATGCCCTGGAAGGAATACGGCGACGTCCGGGGCTTGAACGCCCCGCCCCGCAGCACCGTCGCGCCCGACTCCCGCAGCCGGTGGGCCACGTCGAGGATCTGGCCCTCGCCCTCCACGGCGCAGGGCCCCGCCATCACCGCGATGTCGGAGCCGCCGAACGTGGTCCCGTTGGCGAGGGTGACGATGGTGTCCTCCTCCCGCCACTCCCGCGACACCTGCTTGTAGGGCTGGGTGACGGCGATGACCTCGAGCACGCCGGGCATGCCCTCGAGGCGCGCCGAATCCACCCGACCGTCGTTGCCGATGAGGCCCACCGCGGTGCGCTGGCCGCCGGGGATGGGGCGGGCGTCGTAGCCCAGATCCTTGATCACCTCCACGACGGCGAGGATGTCGTCGTCGGAGGCGTTGTGCTTCATCACGACCAGCATGGCTCAGGCCCCGGAAGATACGGATGTGGGGGAGGTCAGACGAAAGATGGAGGGGATGGCCGTGCGCCGTCTATACGAGCCGGGCTCGTCCGCGCCCCACCTCCACGGCGAGCCCGTCACGGGCCAGCGCCGCCTCACCGGAATACCCCGCGGCCCGCACCCGTTCCACCACGGCGTCCAGGGGCAGCGTGGGATAGACGTGGGTCAGGAGAAGCAGGCGCGGGTCGACGATGCGCGCCATCTCCGCCACCGAAGCGGGCGTCAGGTGGTTCTCGAACGACGCCTCGTCGGGGTGACTGCACTCGGCCACCAGAAGGTCGCTGCCGGCGAGGAAGGCGGCCACCTCGGCCGACGGACCCGTGTCTCCCGTGTAGCCCACGGTGCCGTCGTCGGTCTCCACCCGGTACGCCAGCGACGCGTCGGTATGGGGCGTCGCATGGCAGCGCAGCTCGACGCCTTCGCCCAGCACCGTCCGCCCGCCGGGGGCCAGCTCGTGGACCGCCACCTCGAACGTGCGCTCGCGCACCCAGTCGCCATGGGCGTCCGCCAGCGCGTCGAAGAAGCGGCGCGTGCCCCGGGGCCCCAGGATCTCCAGCGGCGCGTCCCGCTCGGGACGCACGCCGTGCTGGAGGGCGAAGAGGAGGGCGGCCAGGTCGCCCACGTGGTCGGCGTGGAAGTGGGTCAGCGCCACGTGGGTGAGCGCGTCCCAGGCGACGCCGTGGCGGTCGAAGCCGTGGAGCGTTCCGGCGCCGCAGTCCATGAGAAGGCGCACGGCTCCCACCTCCACCAGGTGCGCCGCCGAGTGGCGGGCGTCGTCGGGAAGGAGGACGCCGCTCCCCAGGCAGGTGTAGCGGGGCGATCCACCGCTCACGCGGCGGTGCCCTTGGCGCGCTCCAGGGCGTCGTCCAGGCGGACGCCGACGATGGTGCTCACCCCCGGCTCCTCCATGGTTACGCCGTAGATCCAGTCCGCCGACTCGATCGTGCGCGGATTGTGCGTGATGACGATGAACTGCGTCTGGTCCTTGAACTCCTCCAGGAGTCGGATGAAGCGCCCGATGTTGTTCTCGTCCAGGGGAGCGTCCACCTCGTCGAGGACGCAGAACGGGCTGGGCTTGACCAGGTAGATCGCGAACAGCAGGGAGAGCGCGGTGAGCGCCCGCTCGCCCCCCGACAGCAGGTCGATGCGCTGCGTCTTCTTGCCCCGGGGCGAGGCGTGGATCTCGATGGGGGCCTCGAGCAGATCCTCCTCGTCCTCCGAGAGCCAGATGTCGGCCTCGCCGCCCTCGAACAGCCGCTGGTGGACCGAGCGGAAGTTCTCCCGGATGCGCTGGAACGTGTCGTTGAACAGGTCGGTGGCCGTCTGGTTGATCTCACGGATGGCCTGGCGCAGGTCGTTGCGCGCCTCGACCAGGTCGTCGCGCTGCTCGGTGAGGAAGTCGAGGCGCTGGCTCTCCTCGGCGTGCTCCTCCACGGCCAGCATGTTGACCGGCCCGATCCGCTCCAGCCCCACCACGATGTCCCGCAGCTCCTCCTGAAGGGTCTCGGGCTCGCCCTCCACGGGCTTCGCCTCCTCCAGGAGGGCCTCCATGGAGCGGCCCCACTCGCCCTCGAGGCGCTCCTGGATGCGGCCCAGCCGACCCCGGATCTCCTGGCGCTCGAGCTCGAGGGCGTGCCGCTTGTCGGAGGCCTCACGCTCGGCCTGACGGGCCTGGCGTGCCTGGCGCTCCGCGTCCTGCACCGCCCTGGCGACCGTCTGGAGGGCCTCGTCGCGCTCGCGCAGATCCCCTTCGGCCGCCTCCCGCTTCCCGAACAGCGTCTCCGTGGCGGCCGCGCCGTCCTCCTTCAGCGTCCGGGCCTGCTCCAGCTCGGACCTCAGGGTGGCCTCCTCCCGGTCCAGCGCCTCCAGCCGGTCGGCGCCCGCCTTCAGAGCGGCCTGCACGCCTTCCAGCCGCTCGTCGAGGCGGGCGAGCTCACCCTCGAGCCGGGTGACCTGCACCGCGAGCCGCGATTCCTCGCTGCGGGCCGCCTCCCACTCCTCCTGCACCCCTTCGAGCGCCTGGCGCGCCTCGGCGCGCC
>JAHWKH010000336.1 GCA_019347995.1 Gemmatimonadota bacterium
CTGGTGCCGCCCGGCCACGCACGCGAGATCGAGCGAGGCGCCGCGGCGGCCGGCGTGGGCTTCCGGGCAGCCCCGTCGATGTCGGCCCTCCTGGGCCTCCTGCGGGACGGCCCCTTACTCGCGACGCTCATCTCCTTGAGAGAGAGCGACATCGACGAGCCTCTGGCGCGGCGGCTGGCGCGGGAGGTCGGCCGCCGCCGCCTGAACGCGCCGTTCCGCACCAGCGACGACCTGGTGAACGCCCTCGCCGGGGCCGTGGGGCGCGCGCCCACCATGCGGGAGAAGGCGCGGGTCTTCCAGGCACTCCGCATCGCGGTGAACGGGGAGCTGGAGGCGCTGGAGGCCGCGCTGGAGGGTCTGCGGGAGGTGCTGGTGGAAGGCGGCGTGATCGCGGTCATCGCCTACCACTCCCTGGAAGACCGGATCGTGAAGCACGCGTTCCGGGAGTGGAGCCGGAGCTGCGTGTGCCCTCCGGCGCTCCCGATCTGCCGCTGCCGGGGCCGGGCACTGGGCGAGACGCTCACACGCAGCCCCGTGGAAGCATCGGCCGCGGAGGTGGACGCGAATCCGCGGGCACGCTCGGCGAGGCTGAGGGCATGGAGGAAAGCGGCATGAGTGCGGCGGCGCCGCACCGGTCCGGCACCCGTCGCGCCCCGGGACCGAGCGCCTCGAGGAGCCTGGCCCTGGGCCTCGTGGTCCTGCTGTCCGCCCTGGGCCTGGTGGCCTGGCGGCAGGTGCGGGCCCTCGAGGCCCTGGCGGTCCTGGAGCGGACGCGCCAGGAGCGCGCCCTGGCCCTGGCGGAGCGCTCCGAGCTGAACCGGAGGATCCAGTACCTGGAGAGCCGCAGCCACGCGGTCTCCGAAGCGAGGACGCGGCTGGGAATGCACACACCGGGGGCGAGTGACATGGTGATCCTGCCGGGGGTACGGCCGTGAAGGGCCGGGACCGGCGTGCGGGTGCCATCGCGGGCCGCCGCCGGCTGATGCTGGTGGCCTGGATGCTCGGCGCCTGCGTCCTGGTGGCGCGCGCCGTCCAGCTCCAGGTGCTGGAGGGCGCGGTGTGGCGGGAGGCGGCGCTGCAGCAGCATCGCACGAGCGAGGAGGTTCCGGCGGCGCGGGGGACCATCGTGGACCGGGACGGCGTGGTACTGGCCGTGAGCCGGGAGACGTATCGGGTGAGCGTCGCTCCCCACGAGGTGCGCGATCGGGACGCGCTCGAGACGCTCCTGGTGGAGACCCTGGACCTGTCTCCACGGGAGGCGCGCCGGGTCACGGATCCGGGTCGGCGCTGGATCGTCGTTCCGGGGCGCTTCCCCCCCTCCGTGCGCGAGCCCCTGTCGGGTGTACGCGGGGTCCATCTCGAGCGGCAGCTCGACCGCTTCTATCCGCACGGCGAGCTCGCGCGTGGTCTTCTGGGGACCGTGCTGGACGGCGAAGGCGTCGGCGGAATCGAACAGGCGTTCGACGACCTGCTCCGGGGCACACCGGGGCGGCAGGTGCTGGCCCGGGACAACGTGGGGACGCCCATCCCCGGCGAGATCCTCGTGGTCGAGCCGCCGGCCGCCGGTGGGGAGGTCCATCTCACGCTGGACCTGGACCTCCAGGAGATCGCCCACCAGGCCCTGAGCGAGGCGGTGGAGAAGACGGGCTCCCGGGGCGGCGACCTGCTGGTGACGGATCCTTCCACGGGCGAGATCCTCGCGCTGGTCTCCATGAAGGACGGCCGCAGCGACGCCCTGGCCGCCATCAACGCGCCCTACGAGCCCGGCTCGACCCTCAAGCCCTTCACCGTTGCGGCCCTGCTGGGGTCGGGTCTGGCGTCGCTGGAGGACAGCATCGACACCGGAAACGGCACGTGGACCGTGGCGGGACGCACGCTCCACGACGTGCGCGGCTACGGGGCAATGACCCTCGCCGACGCGCTCCGCCACTCCTCCAACGTGGGCGTGGCCATGGCGGCGAGCGTCCTGGACCCCGGCACCCACTACGAGGCCCTGCGGGATTTCGGCTTCGGCATGGAGACGGGCATCGAGCTGCCGGGAGAGGTGCCGGGGCTCCTGCGTCGCCCCGAGCGCTGGTCGGCCCAGTCGCCGGTCTCCCTGGCCATCGGCTACGAGATCGCCGTGACGCCCCTCCAGATGGCGATGGCGTACGGCGCCCTCGCAAACGGAGGCGATCTCATGGAGGCGCGCCTGGTGCGGGAGCTGCGTGACGCCCGCGGTGGGCTCGTCGAGCGCCGGGAGGCGCGGCGGGTCCGACGCGCGGTGCCCCGGGGCGTGACGCGGGAGCTGGCCCGGGTCCTGGTGGACGTCGTGGAGGACGGTACCGGCACCGCCGCCCGGCTCGGCACCTTCCGCGTGGCCGGAAAGAGCGGCACCAGCCGCGCCTACGGCGAGGACGGCTATGCCGCGGGTCGCTACTTCGCGTCCTTCGCCGGGTTCTTCCCGGCCGACGATCCCCAGCTCGTCATCTTCGTCAAGCTCCACGCGCCCCGGGGCGCCTACTACGGCGGCGCCACGGCGGCGCCGGTGACGCGCGCCACCATGGAGGCGGTCCTGGCTGCGCGCCGCACTCCGCTCGACCGGCGTGCCCTGATCGACGCCGCGCGCCGTACGTCGCTGGACCGGCGCGCCCTCCTCGAGTCCGCGCGCCGGGATCCGCAGCCGGTGCGGGAGGCGCCCGGGGTGCGCTTCGCCGCCCTGACCGCCGACGCACGGCAGCCGCTCCCGGCGCCGCAGCCGGCGATGACGAGCCCCCTTCCGTCGGGGGTCGTGCGCGTACCCGACATCTCGGGCCTCTCGCCCCGCGCGGCGGTCCGGCGTCTCCACGCGGTGGGCCTGAGGGTGACGTGGGACGGCGGCGGCGGGGTGCTCGGGACGGCACCGGGCGCCGGCACCCACGTGGCGCCGGGCGACACCGTGCTGGTGGGCGCGGCGGTCGGCACCACGTCGGGAGCCGCCGTACGGGTGCGCGCCGCGGGCGCCGCCCCCGCACGGTAGGGAGGGGGCGCCATGCTCATCTCGGATTTCGCCATCAAGAAGCCCGTCGTCACCGTGGTGACGATGCTGGCGCTGGTGGTGTTCGGCCTCTTCGCGCTCTGGAACCTGGACACGGACGAGTTCCCGGAGGTCGCGCCTCCCATCGTCAACGTGGCGGTGCCGTACCCCGGCGCTTCGCCGGACATCGTGGAGCGCGAGGTGGTGGAGCCGATGGAGGAGGCG
>JAHWKH010000337.1 GCA_019347995.1 Gemmatimonadota bacterium
GACCCCGTGGTGCCCGTAACGCGGGCCGCTCCCCTTCGTCAACACCCTTCTAAGCCGCTGCTCCATCCGCCTCGCCGGCTCCGCCATGCGCATCAACCTCGTCACCATCTTCCCGGAGTTCTTCGCGTCGCCGCTCGGGTGCAGCATTCCCCGGCGTGCGGCCGAGGCGGGGCTCGTGACGTACCGTGTCGTGGACCTGCGCGACTACACCCACGACCGGCACCGCACCGTGGACGACATCCCCTACGGCGGAGGCGCGGGCATGGTGATGAAGCCCGAGCCCTTCTTCGAGGCGCTGGACGACCTCGCGCCCTCGGGACCGGTGGTGCTGCTGTCCGCCCGCGGACGGCCCTTTCGCCACACCGACGCGGTGCGGTACGCGGTGGGCGAGGAGCTGACGCTCCTGTGCGGGCACTACAAGGACGTGGACCAGCGCGTGGGCGACCACCTGGCCACCGAGGAGGTCTCCCTTGGGGACTTCGTCCTCTCGGGCGGAGAGATCGGGGCCCTGGCGATCACCGACTCGGTGGTGCGGCTGCTGCCGGGGGCCCTGGGCGACCACGGCTCCGCGGCCACCGACTCCTTCTACGAGGAGGGGACGCTGTCGCCTCCCTCCTATACGCGTCCGTTCGAGTACCGGGGCTGGACCGTGCCGGAGGTGCTGCGGACCGGCGACCACGCCCGGATCGAGAGCTGGCGGAGGGACGAGGCGGAGCGGTTGACCCGCGAGCGGCGACCCGACCTGCTGGAGGAGCGCGACGCCCATGGCGGCGGGCGCGGAGACGGGTGAACCGGTGCTCCCACGGCCTTCTCGGACTCCGGGGGTGGCATTATGTTATTCGTCTGGCCCGGAAGAGGATACGCCGGCACCGGACCCCAAGGAGGCGATGATGTCTGATCTGTTGCAGGATCTCGAGAAGGAGCAGCTCCGGGACGACGTCCCGGTGTTCTCTCCAGGTGATACGGTCCGCGTGCTGTACCGCGTCCGCGAGGGTGACAAGGAGCGCATCCAGGCCTTCGAGGGCGTCTGCATCGCCAGGCGGGGCGGCGGTATCGGTGAGACGTTCACCGTCCGCAAGATCTCCAGCGGGATCGGCGTGGAGCGCGTCTTCCCCCTGCACGCCCCCACGGTGGGCGGCGTCGAGGTCGTGCGGCGTGGACGCGTGCGGCGCGCGAAGCTCTACTATCTCCGGAATCTCCGGGGCAAGGCGGCCCGCATCCAGGAGAAGCGGACCATTCGCTGACCTCCGGTGGCGCATCGCAGGTCCCCACGGCTCCAGGACCTCCTCTCGTACGAGCGGGGGTGCTGGAGCCGCGGTCTTTGCAGGATCGCCGGGGTCGACGAGGTGGGGCGCGGACCCCTGGCCGGGCCGGTGGTGGCCGCGGCCGTGGTGCTGCGGCGTGACGTGACCGTACCGGGTGCCGACGACTCCAAGAGGCTGCCTGCCGCGCTGCGCGAGCGCCTCTTCGGGGAGATCATGGAGCGCGCCGCCGCCGTGGGCATCGGCGCCGCCTCCGTCAAGGAGATCGACCGCACCGACATCCTGCGGGCCACCGTGACCGCCATGGCCCGGGCCCTGGAGAGCCTCGCCGAGCCTCCCGACCACGTGGTGGTGGACGGCCTTCCCGTTCCGGGCCTCGGCTGGGAGCACGAGGCGGTGGTGGGTGGCGACGCCCTCATCCACTCGGTGGCGTGCGCGTCCATCGTGGCCAAGGTGGCGCGGGATCGCCTGATGCGGCGGCTCGCGTCCCGGTATCCGGGGTACGGCTGGGCCGAGAACGTCGGCTACGGCACGCCCGACCACCTGGACGCCCTGCGCGCGCTGGGGCCCACGCCCCACCACCGCGACCTCATGCGCACCGCGCAGCTCGATCTGGGGCTGGACGCCTGACCCACGAAACCGGACCGCCATGCATTCCGAGCATCTCTCGAACCTGCACCCCGGATGGGTGGTGGGCGCCTGGCTCGTCGCCGTCGCCGTGACGTCGGCCGCGTTCATCGCCTTCGTGGGGGTGGGTCTGCTGCCCCCGGAGGGCCCCCGCTCCGTGGCCTGGACCTTTCTGGCCGCCGCCGTGGGGTTCTTCGCCGGGGGCCTGTTCGTGGGGCTGCGCTGGTCGGACGCCCCCATCCTCCACGGGGCCGCTATCACCTTCCTCAGCGTCGTGGTCTGGCTGGTGGGTATCCTGCTGCTTCCGCCCGGCCTCGGCGGTGGTGGGGTCGGGCTGTCCGCTCCCGTCGTCCTGGGCATGATCCTCGTCCAGCTGACCGCGTCCGTGTCGGGCGGCCTCGTGGGTCGGCACATGGTGCGCCACGGGGAGGCTTCCCCGCTGGACTAGACGCCCCTTTCCGGGCCCCGCCCGCCGTTCGCTGCCGACGCCGAAGAGCAGGCACGCGCCTTGCTCCCCGTGCTGCCGGAATCGGAGGCGCCGGTGCCTTCGTCCGGCCAGGGGGGACGATCATTCCGAAGGTACGATTCGAACGGGCCGCGCCAGTCGCCGCCGCTCTCATTCTGATGGTCGTGGCGGGCTCCGTCGCGGCCCCCGTGGCCGCCCAGGACAGCGGTGGCGGCGGCGAGGACGATGCGCGCGCGGCCGCCATCGCGCGCGGCGACTCCATCCGGGCCACGCTCGTGCAGCCTCCCGGGGACCGGGGCGTCACGATCCAGGACGTGGTGCGGCTCCCCTTCCGGGCGCTGGGTGCCGCCATCACCGTGGCGGCGCTGCCCCCCCTGGCCCTCTATGCGCTCATCGACGAGATGGGCCTCGATGAAAGCGTGCCGCGGATCGATCGCGCCCTCCGCGACGCACGCGTCCGCGTCCGCCCCGACTTCATCGGCAGCCGCAGCTGGCCGGCCCTGGTGGTGCGCTACGAGGGTCTCGATCCGTTCTTCGTGGAGGGCGGCGTCTCCTTGAGGGCCTACACCCTGGCCCGTGCCGGGCTGGCCTTCGGCGACACCCTCCTCGGGGCGGAGCTGGCCGGCACCCACCACCGCATGAGGGAGGTGCACGCCTGGGGAGTCGGCATGGACACTCCGGACGACCGCTTCGACTACGCCCGGACCCGCCGCCTCGGGGAGGCCGCGGCCGTTGTCGGCCACCCGGAGGCGCCGGCCATGATGGCGGCGAAGAGGGCCTCGTCGTCAGCGAACGATGTGAGCATGAGGCAACGGACCTCGGGGTGGCGGGAGCGGATCTCCCGGCACACCTCGATACCGTCG
>JAHWKH010000338.1 GCA_019347995.1 Gemmatimonadota bacterium
CGCTATCCGCCGCAGGGCGAGCGCGAGGCGGATGGGGTCGACGTCGTGGTGCGCGACCTCGCCGACGGCACGGACCTGAGCCTCGGCAACGTCTCCGAGTACGCGTGGCGGGACGGCGGCGCGCTGCTGGCGATGATCGTCGACGCCGAGGGCCGCGCGGGCAACGGGGTGCGCGTCTTCGACCCGGCTTCCGGGCACATGCGGACGTTGGACGCGCGGCCCACGCGCTACGCGGGGCTCGCCTGGCGGGAGGACGCCGACGACCTGGCGGTGCTGCGGGCGATCGAGGGCGAGACGGAGGCTGCGTGGGGCGACACGGCGTGGGTGGTGCTGGCCTTCCGGGACGTGGAGCCGGCCGGACGTGGAGGGGCCTCGGCGCTCGTCCTGGACCCGGCCACCACCGCGTCCTTCCCCGGCGGTCAACGCGTGGTGCCCTGGGAGGACCTCCGCGGGAGCGAGGACGGCGCCATCCTGTTCCTGGGCCTGCAGGAGCGCTCCCCGAAGGAGGCGTGCGCGAAGGGCGGCGAGGACGACGCGAAAGCCGCCGCGGCCGCCGATCCGGCGCCGGACGAGACGGACCCGCCTGTGCCACCGGAGGGCACCGCCGCCGGCGACCCGGCCTGCGACGACGATGACGACGCGCCCACGGTCGAGGTCTGGCACGCCGGCGACGTGGACATCGTCCCCACGCAGAAGGTCCGCGCCGACCGGCTCCGCCGCGAGAACGACCTGGCGGCCTGGCACGTGGCCGAGGGCCGCCTGGTGCGCCTCGAGGACGAGCTCACCGAGGACGTGCGGCTGATCGACGGCGCGGCCCACGCCGTGGGCCTGGACGGCACGCCGTACGACCCGGATCGGATGTTCGGGCCCGTCTACCGCGACGTCTACGTGGTGGAGCTCGCCACGGGGGAGAAGCGCCGCGTGCTGGAGCGCATCGAGCGTGTCTTCGACCCGTCCCCCGGCGGCACCCATCTCCTCTTCCTCGAGGACGATCACTACCGCACCGTGGACCTCGCGTCCGGCGAGACCACGTGCATCACCTGCGGGCTGCCCACCTCCTTCGTGGACCTGGAGGACGACCACACGGTCGAGCAGAAGCCGCCCTTCGGCGTCGCGGGCTGGCTGGAGGACGGCCGCGGCGCGCTCCTCTACGACCGGCACGACGTGTGGCGCGTGGCTCCCGACGGCTCGGGGGCGACGCGGCTCACCGCGGGTGCGGCGTCGAACGTGCGCCACCGGAGGCTGCGCCTCGACGAGGACGAGGAAGCGATCGACCCGTCGCGCCCCCAGTATTTCTCGCTCTACGACGACTGGACCGAGACGTGGGGCTTCGCCAGGAGCGACGCTCTGGGCGGCGACCTGGAGACGCTCATCGAGGGCGAGGCGCGCTACGGGCGCCTGCAGAAGGCGGCAGACGCGGACGTGTACGCGTACGTGGTCGAGGACTTCGAGGACTCGCCCGACGTATTCGTGGGAGGAGCCGGGCTCGCGGACGCCCGCCAGGTCACGCGCACCAACCCGTTCCAGGACGAGTACCTGTGGGGCCGCGCCGAGCTGGTGGCCTACACCAACGAATGGGGCGACACGCTCCAGGGCGCGCTCTACTACCCGGCCGGGTGGGAGCCGGGGCGCCGCTATCCCATGATCACGTACATCTACGAGATCCGTTCGAACGCGGTGCGCAGCTACGGCGTGCCGTCCGAGCGCGACTACTACAACCTCCAGAGCTGGGTCCAGGACGGCTATTTCGTCTTCCAGCCCGACATCGTGTACCGGGACCGCGACCCGGGCGTGAGCGCGGTGGTCAACATCGAGCCGGCGGTGGAGGCGGTCCTCGCCACGGGCATGGTCGACCCCGACCGCATCGGCCTCGTGGGCCACTCCTGGGGCGGCTACCAGACCACGTTCTTCGTCACCCAGAGCGACCTCTTCGCCGCAGCCGTGGCGGGGGCGCCGCTGACCAACCTGTTCAGCATGTACCTGTCGGTGTACTGGAACAGCGGCGGCACCGACGCGCGCATCTTCGAGATCAGCCAGGGGCGCATGGAGGTGCCGTTCTGGGAGGACGAGGACGCGTACCGGCGCAACAGCCCGGTCTTCCACATCGAGAACATGCGCACGCCCCTCCTCATGGCCCAGGGCACCGAGGACGGCGCGGTCGACTTCAACCAGGGCGTGGAGTTCTACAACGCCGCCCGGCGGGCGGGGAAGGACTTCGTGTTCCTGGTCTACAACGACGAGAACCACGGGCTCCGTCAGGAGGCCAACCAGCGCGACTACCACCAGCGCATCCGCCAGTGGTTCGGTCATTACCTCAAGGGCGAGCCCGCGCCGGCGTGGATCGAGGCCGGGGTACCGTACCTGGAGCAGCCGGGAGGGAGGAAGGGGCGGTAGGGTAGCGCGGCATGATGCTGTCGAATTCGGGGGCCGGCGGTCTGCCGAGGCATCCCTTCAGCACAGGTGAAGCGCCTGCCCCAACTCCAGAAGGCGCCGATCGAACGTCTCCAGCCGGACGGCCTGACCGGTCCACTCACGCATGAGGAGGGCCGTGCAGGCGTGGATCGCGTCCAGCGCGCGGCAGCGGGAGAAGCGCGCGTCGGACCGGATCCGGATCGCCACGTCGGTCATGGCATCGATCAGCCCCACGTCGTCCACGTCCCGATCGAACCGGTCCAGCGCCTCCTGCAGCGGTTGCGGATGGGAGGCCAGCGTCCGTCGCAGGACGACCGGGATCTCCACCGCCAGCAGCCACGACGCGACCTTCGTCTCCGGCTCGTCCAGGATGGCGCGCGCGTCGGTGGCCCGCGGTCCATCCAGATAGAGCTCGAGCAGGACGCTGGAATCGACGTAGATCACGGCTCGAAGCGATCGCCGCGTGTCGCCTCCAGCGCGGCGGCGGCATCAATGCCGTGGGGCAGGCCCGCGATGGCGCCTTCTCCGGGGCTCGGCACGGTTCGGCGGGGCAGCCGCAGCTTTCCGGCAGCGGCGAGGCGGGAGAGGGCCTTGCGGACGACCGCGGGGTCGGTGGTGGACCACATCGGCGGCAGGCTGGCCTTGAGGAACGAACCGTAGCGGGCCGTCGCCAGCCGCGGGTCGAGGATCGCCACCACCCCCCTGTCGGTGGTGGTGCGGATCAGCCGGCCGGCACCCTGGGCCAGCAGCAGCGCGGCATGGGTGGCGGAGACCTGCATGAACCCGTTGCC
>JAHWKH010000339.1 GCA_019347995.1 Gemmatimonadota bacterium
ACACGGCTGGCGCTGGAGGACGCCGACCTCGATCCGGCGTCCGTCGACGCGGGCCTCGTGGCCGTGCAGATGGGGTCGGCGCTCGGCGGGCTGGCCCACGCCCAGGACGAGATGGTGAACTACCTCAGGGCGGGCGTGCGGGCCGTGGACCCCCGCGTCGCCATCAGCACGTTCTGCGGCGCGGCGAGCTGCCAGACCGCCATCGAGTTCGGCTTCACCGGCCCCAACTCCACCAACGCGATGAGCTGCGCCTCGGGCACCATGGCTGTGGGCGACGCCTTCCGGCTCATCCGGGGCGGCGAGGTCGACGTGGCCGTGGCCGGGGGCATCGAGGCGCCGCTGGCGCCCCTCTCCTACGGGGCCTTCGCCATCATCCGGGCCATGAGCACCCGCAACGACGACCCGGCGCGGGCGTGCCGCCCCTTCGACAGCCAGCGCGACGGCTTCGTCATGGGCGAAGGGGCGTGCCTCCTGGTCCTCGAGGAGGCGTCGCGGGCGGAGGCGCGTGGTGCCCACGTCTATGCCGAGATACGCGGGTACGGCACCACCAACGATGCGCACCACATGACGGCTCCGCGGCCCGACGGCTCCCAGGCGGCCGCCGCCATGCGGCGGGCCCTCGAGACGGCGGGGCTGGAGCCGGACGACGTGGACTACATCAACGCCCACGCCTCCTCCACGCCTCTGAACGACTCGACGGAGACGCTGGCGATCCGATCGGTCCTCGGCGAGCGCGCCGGCCGCATCCCGGTGAGCGGAACCAAGCCGTACTACGGCCACGCGCTGGGCGCGTCGGGCGCCATCGAGGTGGCGGTGACCTGTCTCGCAATGGATCGCGGCTGGATCCCTCCCACGCTCAACCTCCACGAGCGCGGCGCGGGCTGCGACCTGGACTACGTCCCCTGCGAGGGCCGTGAGCACTCGATAGGAGCCGCCCTGTCCAACTCCTTCGGCTTCGGCGGCATCAACGCCGCGCTGGCGCTGTCGGCGTGGCGCGGCGACGGATCCGCTTGACGGCCTCCGGATCGTGACGCCCGGGGCGGCCCTCGTGGCCGCGGCGCTGCCGCTCGCCCTGGCGGCCGGCCTCGACCTCTACCTCACCGTGGCCGTGCTGGGTGGCGCGCTCCGCCTGGGGTGGGAACGGCCGCCGGCCGGGGGGCTGGCCGACCTGGAGGCGCCCTGGATCCTGGGTATGGCCGTGGTGCTCTGGCTGGTCGAGCTGTTCATCGAGCGCTCGCCCACCGGCGCCCTGGTGTGGAACGTGGTCCACGGCGTGATACGGCCGCTGGCCGCCGCCCTCCTGACCGTGCTCCTCCTCCAGGGTATGCCGATGACCTGGGTCCTGCCCGCGGCCGTGGCGGCCGGCTTGGTGGCCCTCGTGAGCCACGCCGCCCGCACCGGCTGGAGCACGCTCCTGTGGGTCACGAGCCAGGAACGCCCTCCCCGCCTGCTCGTGTCGGCCGCCGAGGACGCCCTGGTGCTGGCGCTGGTCGCGCTCCTCCTGGACCGCCCCGAGGCCGCCACGGCGCTGGGCGCCCTGGTGCTGGCCGCCGCCGTGGGATGGGCCGACGACCACATCCGCGCCTTCGGCTTCGCGGTGCGGCTCGTGTGGGCCCGCACATGGGGCTCGCTGGCGCCGCGGCGATGGCGCGGGCCCGAGAGGTTCCCCCGCTGGGTACGGCGGGCCCTCGACGACGACAGGATCGCCCCCGGCGGCGGCTTGAGGGGGAGCCCGGCGGCGGCCGTGGCGCTGCCCGCCACGGGCACGTATCGGTCGGGATGGGTCGTGGTGCGGGGCGGACCGCCGCTCTTCCTCTGCCGCATCGCGGGGCGGGTGCGGGCCGTGGAGCTGGACCCCACGGCGACGCTGGACATCTACCGCACCCTCTTCTTCAACCGGGTGGCGCTCGCGGTTCCGAAGGGTGGCGCCGCCGCCGTCCTCTTCCCCATGGACGGCCCGCGGATCGAGGGCCTGCAGGCCGAATTCCCGGCGGAGCGGACGCCGGCTCCAGGACCGTCAGGGAACCCGGCGAGGGCGGGGCGGTAGCCTCCGGGGCACCTCAACAAAAGGCGAGCGCCCCGCGTCACCCATGGTGTCCCCCGAAACGAAAGAGCGTTGATCTCGGAAACAAGCTTTTATATCCTACGTAGACTCCTTCTTTGCGGGGACGGCCGTTTCCACCCCTACGGCCCCCTTCCCGAGCGTGGAGCAGGTACGGCCACTCCGGCAAAACGCCGTTTTTCCAATCAGTCCCTCCATCCCTAGGCGAGGCGCCGAAAACGCATGTTTTCCACTTCCCGTGGCCTGGACTCTTTCGACCAGTACCTGCAAGACGTAGAGAAATACCCCCTCATCTCCGATCCGGAAGAAGAAAGAAACCTTGCCCGGCGTGCGCGCACCGGCGACAAGGAAGCGGCCGAGCGGCTCGTGACGGCCAACCTCCGCTTCGTCATCTCGTACGTGAAGAAGTACCAGGGACGCGGCCTGGGCCTGGCCGAGCTCGTGTGCATCGGCAACGAGGGCCTCCTCAAGGCCGTCAAGAAGTTCGATCCCGAGAAGGGCGTGAAGTTCATCTCCTACGCCGTGTGGTGGATCCGCCAGCGGATCCTGGCCGCCATCGCCAACCACACCGTGGTGCGCCGCCCCTGCACCGTGCGCAACGCCGCCTACAAGCTCACCACCACCACCCGCCGCCTCTCACAGCAGCTCCACCGTAGCCCCACCGACGACGAGCTGGCCGAGGACACCGGCCTGAGCCTGGATTGCATCCACGACGTGCGCGGCGGCTACCCCGAGCTGTCCCTCGACGCGGCCCTGAGCGAGGACCCCAACGCCGGGGACCTGAGCGACGTCCTGGGCGTCCCGCCGCCGCCCCACTCCGATGTCTCCCCCTACCTGTCCGGCCTCACCGAGCGCGAGCTCGACGTCGTCCGCCTGGTGGCGGAGGGCTTCGACGTCGGCATCCGCGTGGGACGGCTCGATGACTCGAGCCTGGTGACCCGCGCCCTCGGGCCAGCAGAGCGCATCTTCGTCGCCAGTCCGAGCTACCTCGCCCGGCAATCGGCGCCGCGCGAGCCGTCCGATCTCTCCTCGCACGCGCTCCGCGGGCTATCGGCCCAGGAGCGCTGGCTCGTCCTCCACGAGGGACGAATCCGACCACTGGCCGTTTCGCCGCGGCTCCTGGCCAA
>JAHWKH010000033.1 GCA_019347995.1 Gemmatimonadota bacterium
GGGGCTTCCGGCGCCGAGGGCTCGTCCTCGGTGACCTGACGCTTGAACCGCGCGAGGAGCGGGCGCTTCGGTTCCGCGTCCGGCGTGGGCACGTCCTCCACGGGGTCGGGTGCGGGCTCCTCGTCCGCGGCGTTGCGCCTGAAGCGCGCGAGGAGCGGGACCTTCGGCTCCGCGTCGACCGCGGCGTCGAGGGCGGCCCCGGCGCCGCTGCCCTGCGGGACGCTGACGGCGCACGAGACGTCGGGCGCGAGCGTGGGATGGACCTTGCCGACCTCGAGCGTGACGGCCACGAGGTCGACGTCCGCGGCCACGGGGGCGGCGAGGGCAAGGAGGAGGGTGGCGGCGATGGCGAGCGTGGATCGGATGAGGGATCGAACGGCATGCATGTGTGGCTCCGCGGACCTGTGAGGCCTGTGTCGGGGTGCGTCGGGGATCGTACAATAGAGCGCCGGTCGAGCCGCGGACGCAACGGATCCGGCGGCCGGGGGGCGGGGTAGCGGGCCCGTCTCCCATCCCCCCAGCCCGTGAACGCGTGCCCCGAGCCGACCTCGACCTCACCTCCGACCCCCACGCCCTGACGCGGGGGGAGGCCGGGGAGCGCATCGCGGCGTTGCGCAGCGAGATCCGCCGCCACGACCACCTCTACCACGTCGAGGCGCGTCCCGAGCTCTCCGACGCCGAGTACGACGGCCTCTTCCGACGGCTGAAGGCACTGGAGGAGGCCTGGCCGGACCTGATCACCGCCGACTCCCCCACCCAGCGCGTGGGGGCGGAGCCCCAGGACGCGTTCGAGAGCGTCCGCCACGTCGCGCCCATGCTCTCCCTCGACTCCACCCAGGAGGAGGCCGAGGTGCGCCGCTTCGACGAGCGCGTGCGCAAGGCGGTGGACGGGCCGGTGCGCTACCTGGTGGAGCCCAAGCTGGACGGCGCGTCCATCGAGCTGGTCTACGAGGATGGCGTGCTGGCACGGGCCGTCACCCGTGGCAACGGCCGCGAGGGCGAAGGGGTCACCGAGAACATCCGGACCATCCCCTCCGTCCCGCTGCGCCTGCGCGAGGTCGAGCGGGAGGCGCCGCCGCTGCTGGCCGTGCGGGGCGAGGTGCTCATGTACATCTCCGACTTCGAGGCCTTCAACGAGCGCCTCGTGGAGCAGGGCTCGGAGCCGTACGCGTCGCCGCGCAACTCGGCGGCGGGGGCCATCCGGCAGCTCGACCCGAGGATGACGGCCGAGCGGAGGCTCGACTGCCTGGCGTACGACGTCCTGGCGGCCCCGGGCGTCGCCTTCCGTCGGGACGAGGACATGGTGGCGGCGCTGGGGCAGTGGGGCTTCCGCGTGCCCGAGCGGGTGGAGGTGGTCGACGACGTGGAGAGCATCGTGGCGTACCACGCGTCGTGGAAGGAGGCGCGCGACGACCTCGACTACGAGATCGACGGCGTGGTGATCAAGCTCGACGACCTGGACGCGCGCGCCGACCTCGGGGCCACCTCGCACCACCCGCGCTGGGCGCTGGCCTTCAAGTTCGAGCCCAGGAAGGAGGTGACGCGCGTCGAGAGGATCGCCCTCTCCGTCGGCCGCACGGGCGTGGTCACCCCGGTGGCGCTCCTCCTTCCCGTGCAGGTAGGGGGGGTGACGATCTCCCGGGCCAGCCTCCACAACCGGGAGGAGGTGGCGCGCAAGGACGTACGCGAGGGCGACACCGTGCGCATCCAGCGCGCCGGCGACGTCATCCCCCAGGTGGTGGAGCGCGTGGAGGTGGAGGGCGAGGAGCGGGGCGAGCCCTTCTCCATGCCCGACGCCTGTCCGGCGTGTGAGACGCCACTCGAGGAGAGAGGGCCTTACACGATATGTCCCAACCGCTTCGGGTGCCCGGCGCAGCTCAAGGGCCGCATCGTCCACTTCGGCGCGCGCAACGCGCTGGACATCGAGGGTCTGGGCGAGGAGACGGCCGCGCTCCTGGTGGAGCGGGGGCTCGTGACGGACCTCGCCGAGCTCTGGGACCTGAAGGCTGAGGACCTGGTGGACCTCCCGGGCTTCGCCGAGAAGAGCGCCGCCAAGCTGGTGGAGGGCATCCAGGCCAGGAGGCGACCCGAGCTGCGCCGCTTCCTCTACGGACTGGGGATCCCCGAGGTGGGCGCCACCGTCGCCCGCGACCTGGCGCTGCACTTCCGCTCCCTGGAGGGCGTGCGCTCCGCCAGCGGGGAGGACCTGGTGGCGGTGGACGGCATCGGACCCATCATGTCGGCGGCCATCCACCGCTTCTTCAACGAGCCGCGCAACGCCGCGGCCATCGACCACGTGCTGGAGCGGGGCGTGGAGCCGGTGGCGCCCGAGGCGCCGGCGCAGGGGGGGCTGACCGGAACGCGGTGGGTCTTCACGGGGAGCCTTCCCGGCTTCACGCGCTCCCAGGCGAAGAAGCTGGTGGAGTCTGCCGGGGGGCGCGTGGTGGGCTCGGTGAGCAAGGAGACCGACTACGTGGTGGTGGGCGAGGACCCCGGATCCAAGGCCGACAAGGCCGCCGAGCTGGGCGTGCGGACCCTGGACGAGGAGGCGATGGTGGAGGTGCTCCGGGAGGCGGGGGTGGAGGTCGGGGGCGGGGGCGGCGGGTGACGAACCTGGAGATCGCCGACACCCTCGAGAGCGTGGCCGACCTGCTGGAGATCCAGGGCGCCAACCCGTTCCGCACGCGAGCCTACCGCAACGCGGTGCGCACCATCGAAGGCCTCACCCGGTCCCTGTCGGCCATGGTGGCGGCGGGGGAGGACGTCACCGTCCTGCCGGGCGTGGGCAAGGAGATGGGCCGCCACATCCACGAGATGGTGGAGACGGGCGCCCTCTCCCTCCTCGACGAGCTCTGCCAGACGACGCCCCTGAGCCTGGTGCGGCTGACGCGCCTGCCCGGCGTGGGTCCCAAGAAGGCCGCGGCGCTGTTCGAGGCGCTGGGGGTGGAGACGCCCGAGGCGCTGGAGGCCGAGATCCGCGCCGGACGCGTCGAGCTCGTGCCCGGCTTCGGGAAGAAGAGCTGCGAGAAGATCCTTCGCGGGATCGGGGAGCAGCGCGAGATCCGCTCCCGCTTTCTCCGGGTCGAGGCGGAGCGCCTGGTGGCGCCCCTGCAGGAATGGGTGGCGGAGGCTCCGGGCGTCGAGCGGGTGGAGGTGGCCGGCAGCCTGCGGCGCAAGCGGGAGACCATCGGCGATGTGGACCTCCTGGCCCAGGCCGCCGAGGGGGGCATCGTCGTGGAGCGCTTCGTGGCGTTCCCGGGCGCGGCGTCCGTGGAGGCGTCGGGGCCCACCAAGGGGAGCATCGTGCTGCGATCGGGGCTCCAGGTGGACCTGCGCGTCATCCCCGCCGAATCGTGGGGCGCGGCGCTCCACTACTTCACCGGCTCGAAGGAGCACAACGTCGCGGTGCGCCAGCGCGCGCAGCGGCTCGGCCGCAAGGTGAGCGAGTGGGGGGTCTTCGAGGTGGGGGAGGACGGCGCCGAGGGCGCCCGCATCGCCGGCGCCACCGAGGCGGAGGTCTTCGGCGCGCTGGGGCTCCCCTGGATCGCGCCCGAGCTGCGGGAGAACCGGGGCGAGCTCGAGGCGGCGCTGGAGGGTCGGCTCCCGTCGCTGCTGACGCTTGAGGCCATGAAGGGCGACCTCCAGATGCACTCCACGTGGAGTGACGGGAAGTACACCATCCGCCAGATGGCGGACGCGGCGCGAGAGCGGGGCTACGAGTACATCGCCATCACCGACCATTCCCCGGCCCTCTCCATGGTGCAGGGTCTGACGCCGGCCCGGGCCCGGGAGCAGTGGGAGGAGATCGAGCGCGTCCGGGACGAGGTCGACGGCATCCACGTCCTGCGCAGCCTGGAGGTCGACATCCTGAAGGACGGCACCCTGGACATGGACGACGACGTGCTGGAGGGCCTGGACCTGGTGCTCGTCTCCATCCACTCCTTCATGGACATGGAGAGGGACGCCCAGACCGAGCGCGTGCTGCGGGCGCTGGCCCACCCCGCGGTCGATGTGTGGGCTCATCCCACGGGACGCCTGCTGAACCGGAGGAAGCCCGTGGACCTGGACATGGAGAGGGTCCTCGGGGCGTGCGTCGAGCACGACGTGGCGGTGGAGATCAACGCCAGCCCCAACCGCCTGGACCTCAGCGACGTGCACGCGCTCCGGGCGCGCCAGCTGGGGCTGAAGCTCACCATAAGCACCGACGCCCACACCATCCGGGAGCTGGACAACATGCGCCATGGGGTCGACCAGGCCCGGCGGGCGTGGCTGGAGCCGGCCGACGTGCTCAACACGCGCTCCCTCGACGACTTCATGGCCTGGGTCCGGAGGCCGCGCGCGTGAGCCCCATGGTCATGCACGTCCTCCTGCTGCTGGGCGGGATGGGGGTCCTCTACTTCGGCGCCGACTGGCTGGTGCGCGGCGCCGCGCGCCTGGCCTCCGCGCTGGGCGTGAGCGCCATCGTGGTGGGGCTCACGGTGGTGTCGCTGGGGACGTCCGCGCCGGAGCTGGTGGTCTGCCTCGTGGCGGCGCTGCAGGGCAACAGCGACCTGGCCATGGGCAACGTCATGGGCTCGAACCTGGCCAATCTCGGCCTCATCCTGGGCCTCACCGCGGTGGTGCGGCCCCTCCAGGTGGCCAGCCGCGTGACCAAGCGCGAGATCCCCCTCATGCTGATCATCACCGCCCTCCTCTATCCGCTGGCCATGAACGGCGAGCTGGACCGGCTCGACGGGATGGCGCTCCTGGTCTACCTGGGGGCGTACCTCGTCTTCGTCTTCCGCACGGTGGTGGTGGAGGATCCGGGCGTGCTGGGCGAGTACGAGGAGTTCGCGCGGGAGGCCCAGCACACCGACCGCGGCGTCCGCGCCAGCGACATCGGGCTGGTCGTGGCGGGCTGCGCCGGGCTGGTCCTGGGCGGCTACGCCATCGTCGAGGGCGCCGTCTACGTGGCCGACGCCCTGGGCGTGCCCCAGGTCATCATCGGCCTCACGCTGGTGGCCATCGGCACGTCGCTGCCGGAGCTGGCCACCACGCTGGTGGCCGCGCTGCGCGACGAGTCGGACATCGCCGTGGGCAACATCATCGGCTCCAACATCTTCAACGTCGCCGCCATCCTGGGCATCACATCCATCGTCACGCCCGTGTCGGTGGCGCCGAGCGTGCTCAGCCAGGAGCTGCCCGCGGTGCTGCTCGTCTCCCTCCTGGTGGTGCCCCTGGCCCGCGGCGGCGCCATCACACGCTGGCAGGGCGGGGTGCTGCTGGCGAGCTACGCGGGCGTCGGGTTCTGGCTTCTGTGAGCGACGCGCTCCCGCGGGTCCTGGCGGCGGCCCTCGAGCGCTGGCAGGAGGCCGGTCTGGTCACGGCCGAGCAGGCGCGCGACCTGCGCGCCGAGGCGGAGGGCCACGCCGCGCGCGACGGGCGGCGGCGGGGCCAGTACCTCATGGGGATCACGGCCGCGGTGGTGCTCGTGCTCGCGGCCGGCGCCTTCACCTCCTGGGCCTGGCCCATGCTCTCCCAGGGCGCGCGCTCCATGGTGCTGGCGGCGGTGGGCGTCGCCGTGGCCCTGGCCGGGCGCGTGCTGGAGGACCGGTCGAGGTGGCGACCCGCCGCCTACCTGCTCCAGACCGGCGGCATGGTGGTGCTGCTCATGGCGTTCGTGCACTCGGGGGAGGCGTGGAGCGACGGCTCTCCCGGGGGTCTGGTGGTGGGCCTTCTCGCCCTGGTGACCCCGCTGCTGGCGACGCCGACGGCGCTGGGGAGGCGCGGCCCCATGCCGGCGGTGCACGCCGCCCTCTCCTTCGCGTTCCTCGCGGTCTTCCTGGACCGGGCCACCACGCTGTCGAACGACGCCATCGTGTGGATCCTGGACGGCGTGCTGGTGGCCGTGACGGCGCTGCTCCTGGCGAGGCTCAGGCGGGTCGCCGCCGGCGACGAGGCGCCGTGGGCCCTGCCGGCCTTCGTGGGGGCCGTCTACGCCGGGCTCGTGCTGGTGGTGGCCACGGCGCTGGGTCCCTTCGGCCTCGGGGACGACGCCGTGTGGGCGGCCGACGTATGGCTCGCCGTCGTCACGGCCCTGACCCTGTGGGGGCTGCACCGGGCTCCGCCCGCGCTTCAGCGGGATGGATTCCGGCGCCAGCTCGTCCTCTGCGTGCTCCTGGCCGTGCCCCTCGGATTCTGGACCGCCCTCGAGGGTCTCGACGCGCCCGACGAGGTGGCGGCGCTGCTGGTGGCGGCCGTGGGCGCCGCGGCGCTGCGCTACGGGCTGCGGCGGAGCGCGTCCCAGGTGGTCATGGCGGGATCGGTGGCGGTGCTGGCGGCCTCCTGGTTCTACGCCGTGGAGCGGGGCCGCGCGCTGGGAGCGGTCCTGGCCCTGGTCCTCACGGCGGCCCTCCTTTTCTGGCTGTCGGGTCGCATCGGCCGCGACGAAGGGGGGACGGACGACGGCGGCGACCGCGGCGTCTCGACGGTGGAGCCCGGTCCGGGGGCGGCCGCACGGGACGACATTTTCGCGCCGCGACACTAGGTTTCACGCTGGGAATCCAGCCACAGTCACCAGAGCCAAGCGGGGCCGCCATGCTGTCACTCGACCTCACCGGAAAGCGCGCCTTCGTCGCCGGCGTGGGCGACGACCGCGGATACGGGTGGGCCATCTGCAAGGCGCTGGCGACGGCCGGCGCGTCCGTATGCGTGGGCACGTGGCCGCCGATCCTGAACATCTTCCGCAAGAGCCTGGAGCGGGGGAAGCTCGACATGGCGCTGCCCGGCGGGGGCGAGCTGGAGCTGGAGCGCGTCTACCCGCTGGACGCCGTCTTCGACACGCCGGACGACGTGCCGGCCGACATCCGTGAGGACAAGCGCTACAAGGACCTCGAGGCCTTCACGATCCAGGAGACGGCCGACGCCATGCGCGGCGATTTCGGCGAGCCGTGCCTCGACGTGCTGGTGCACTCGCTGGCCAACGGGCCCGAGGTGCAGAAGGACCTCCTGGACACGAGCCGCCACGGCTACCTGGCCGCCGTCGGGGCCAGCGCCTACTCCATGGTGTCGCTGGTGCAGCGCTTCGGGCCGCTCATGCGCGAGGGCGCCGCGGTGGTGTCGCTCACGTACCTGGCCGCGGAGCGTGCCATTCCCGGGTACGGCGGCGGCATGAGCTCGGCCAAGGCCGCGCTGGAGAGCGACACGCGCACCCTCGCCTTCGAGGCCGGCCGCCGCTGGGGCATCCGCGTGAACACCATCAGCGCGGGGCCCCTGGCCAGCCGCGCCGCCAAGGCCATCGGCAAGATCGACCGAATGGTGGAGTACTACGACCAGAACTCTGCGCTGGGCGGCGCCAACACCGCCCAGGACGTGGGCAACGCCGCCACCTTCCTGTGCTCTCCCCTGGCGTCCGGCATCGCCGGCGTCACCCTCTACGTGGATCGCGGGTATCACGCCATGGGCATGGTCGCGGAGCCGTACTTGGCGGCCGACGAGGGCTGAGGGCGCGCCGGACCACCCGCCGGACGGCAGCAGCGAGCCGTCGGAGCGTTCCCATCACCCCCGCACCCCCGTGAGCCCCACCTTCGGCGACACCCTCCCGCGCATCCTCGGCCCGGTGCCCGGCCCCGCTTCGCGGGCGCTGGCCCGGCGGCTGCGGGACGTGGAGTCGCGCAACGTCACCTGGCTGGCCGACGACTTCCCGGTGTTCTGGGAAGCCGCCGCGGGCAGCAACGTGCGCGACGCCGACGGCAACGAGTACCTGGACCTCACCGGCGCCTTCGGCGTGGCGTTCGCGGGCCACGCCAACCCCCGGGTGGTGGCGGCGGTGCGCGAGCAGGCCGGACGTCTCGTCCACGGGATGGGCGACATCCACCCCCCCGGGATCAAGGTGCGTCTGCTGGAGGCCCTCGCCGCGTTCTCTCCGTGGGACGACGCCCGCGCCGTGCTGGGCACCTCCGGGTCGGAGGCGGTGGAGATCGCGCTCAAGACGGCGCTCCTGGCCACCGGCCGCCCCGGGGTCGTGGCGTTCCGGGGGGCCTACCACGGACTCATGGGCGGCGCCCTTCCCACCACCGAGCGGCCCGCGTTCAGGGAGCCCTTCCGGGCACGGCTCTTCGACGGCGTCGGCCACGCGCCGTTCCCCACGCGCGCCGAGGACCAGGCCGCCGCCCTCGAGGCGTTGGAGCGGATGCTGGAGGACGGGGTGGAGGGGCACGCCGTGGGCTGCGTGATCGTGGAGCCCATCCAGGGCCGGGCCGGGGTCCGCGTCCCGCCCGCGGGCTTCCTGACCGCCCTCGCCGAGCGGGCGCGCGATGCGGGAGCCCTGGTGGCGTTCGACGAGGTGTTCACCGGGTGCGGGCGCACCGGCCGCCGCTTCGCGCTGGAGCACGAGGGCGTGGTGCCCGACCTCCTGTGCCTGGGCAAGGCGCTGGGCGGCGGGCTCCCCCTGAGCGCGTGCCTGGGGCCCCGCGAGGTGATGGACGCATGGCCGCCGTCGACGGGTGAGGCCCTCCATACCTCCACGTTCCTGGGCCATCCCCTGGCGTCGGCGGCCGCGCTGGCGTTTCTCGAGGACGTGGAGGAACGGGGGCTGGTGGCCCGGGCCGATGGGCTGGGCGCGCGCCTCCGGGCGGACCTGGCGCTGGCCCTGGCCGACGTGCCGGGGGTGCGGGAGGTGCGCGGCCGCGGCCTCTTCCTCGGCATCGAGCTGGAGAGCGAGGGTGCGGGCGTCGCACTGGTGACGGCGGCGTTGGCGGAAGGGCTTCTCCTCCTGCCCGCCGGCGACCTCGGTGAGGTGGTGGAGCTGACGCCGGCCGCGACCCTCGGCGACGAGCAGGCCACGTGGGCAGTGGACGCCCTGGCCGGACTGGCGCGCACGTGGGCCCGCGCATGAGCGGGATCGGGCGCACGGCGACTCTGGTCCTGGTCGTGGGGGCGGCGGCGCTCGCCGGGGCCACGGCCGGAGAGCGGGCCTCGTGGCCCCCGGACTGGCTTCCGCCGGCGATGCGGGCGTGGGTGGCGAGCGACGGGGAGCCCTCGCGGCCCTCGGGTCCGGTCCCGGTCGTCCTGCTGCCCGGGTGGTTCAACCGCGGCGAGGACATGGAGCCCCTGCGGGCGCGCTTCCTGGAGTCCGGCTGGGACAGCGCGTCGGTGGTGGCGCTCGACTTCGAGGATCCCGTGGGAAGCAACCGGACCCACGCCCGGGAGCTGGCCAGGGCGGTCCTGGACCTCCAGGAGCGGACCGGAGCGCCCCGGGTGGACGTGGTGGCCCACTCCATGGGCGGGCTCGCGCTGCGCTACTACCTGTGGAACGGCGGCGCGGCCGCCGTGCGCAGGGTCGTCTTCATGGCCACGCCGCACCGCGGCACGGTCACCTCGTTCCTCGCGTGGGGCGAGGGCGCGGCCGAGATGCGGCCCGGCAGCGCCTTCCTGGTGGGCATCACGAGAGCGCCGCTGCTGCCGCCCGCGGTGGAGGCGCTGACGGTGCGCACGCCCCTGGACCTCCACGTCCTGCCCCCGGAGAGCGCCACGCTGCCCGGGATCCCCGACGTGGAGGTGTGCTGCCCCACCCACGAAGGCATGCTCGACGACGACGAGACGTTCCAGGCCGTGAGGGGGTTCCTGGGTGAAGGGTGAGGGCGCGAACGGGGACGGATGGGCCGGCGTGCTCTTCGACCTGGACGGCACGCTGGCCGACAGCGTGCCCCTCATCCTGGCGTGCTACCGTCACACCATGACGGTCCACCGTGGTGCGCCGCCGCCCGACGAGCTGTGGCTGCGCACCATCGGCAGGCCGCTGCGCGACAGCCTGGCCGATTTCGCCGCGAGCGCCGCCGAGCGCGACGCGATGCTGGAGACGTACGTCTCACACCAGCGGCAGATCCACGACGGCACGGTGAAGGCGCTGGTGGACGCCATGGAGGTCGTGGACGCCCTGCGCGACAGGGGCGTGCGCGTCGGAGTGGTGACCAGCAAGGGCATCGAGATGGCGCGCCGCACGCTGGCGAGCTGCCGCATGGAGGATCGCTTCGAGGTGCTGGTCACGCCCGAGGACGTCGCCCGGGGCAAGCCCGATCCGGAGCCGGTGCACGTGGCCCTCGCCCGCCTCGGCCTGGAGGAAGACCGGCTCCGCGTCCTGTTCGTGGGCGACTCCCCCTTCGACGTGCAGGCCGGCAACGCGGCGGGCGTGCGCACGGCCGCGGTGCCGTCGGGCCCCTTCTCCCGGGAGACCCTGGCCGCGGCAGGGCCCCACCACATGCTGGAGCGGCTGCGGCAGGTCCTTGAGCTGAGGCCCTGAGCGCCACCCCCCTCCTCCGGCACCCGCCGCGGGCACGCCTCCAGCCCTTCGGGGTTGAAGTCGCCCGACCCCAAGCGGTACCACTGTCGGAGGAAGCATGGCCAAGGCGCTCAACGACGCGTCCATCAAGGGCTGGCTCGAAGCCAGGAGCGGCTGGAAGCGGGACAAGAAGAGGATCGTCAAGAAGTTCGACCTGGGCTCGTTCCGCGACTCCATCGTCTTCGTGAACCGGGTGGCCACGCTGGCGGACAACGCGGATCATCACCCGGACATCGACATCCGCTACGACCAGGTGGTCATCGGCCTCTCCACCCACGACGCCGGCGGCATCACCGAGAAGGACCTGGAGCTGGCCGAGAAGATCGACTTCGCCACCTCCACTCGCTGAGTCTCCCGGCGACGCCGGAGCCCCCGGTGCCGCTCCCTGGAGAGCCCCTCGCCAGGCCTTGAACCCCCCCGCCGCCGTTGCTACATTTTCCGTCCTGCCCATCACAGGGTGGGCCGATGCCCCCATCGTCTAGTGGCCTAGGATATCTGGTTCTCAGCCAGAAGACCGGGGTTCGATTCCCCGTGGGGGTACTGGGAGCGCGCCTGGCGTGATCCCGCCTTCTCCGCAGCGAGACGGCACAGCACGAGGTCGGTCGCTTAGCTCAGCTGGTAGAGCGCTACGTTCACATCGTAGAAGTCGCTGGTTCGAGTCCAGCAGCGACCATAGCAGGATCCGGAAGTGATCGCGCCCCAACGGCTTAGGCTGTTGGGGCGTGTTTTCGTGGGTGTGGAACGTCTTCCGCGCTTCACTCCGCCCGGAGCGCCTGCAGGGGATCGACGCTGGCGGCCCGCAGGGCGGGGAGCAGGCTGGCGAGGAGGACCGTGGCGAGCGAAGCGAGGGCGGCCGCCGCCTGCGCGCCGGTACCCGTGAGGGGCAGACCCATGCCTACGAAGATCTGGTTCAGGACGAGGGCGGCCACCGCCATTCCCGCCGCCGAGCCGAGGACCAGCCCCGGCACCGCGAGCCGGGTCCCCTCCCACAGGACCTGGCGGAGCACGTCTGCCCGGGAGGAGCCCAGGGACATGCGCACCCCGATCTCCCGGGTGCGGCTCGCGACCGTGAATGCGACCACGCCGTAGATGCCCAGCGCCGAGAGCAGCAGGAGCAGGACGGCCAGGAGTCCGAAGAATGCGCTCCAGATGGGAAAATCGGCTGAGCTGGTCTCCATGACGGCGGCGAACCTTGCGATTTCGGGCCGGGGGAGCTCCCGGTCCAGCTCCAGGTAGACCCGTTCGATCGCTGCCACCAGGTCCTCGTTGGCGCGAGAGGCGGGGTTCGCCCGGATCGCCAGGGCCAACTTCGTGGACGGCGCCTGCGCCAGCGACAGGAGGACGTGGTCGTGGGGGGACTCGACCGCCTGGCCCGCGAAATCGGCCGCCACCCCCACGATGGTGACCTCCCTCTCGTCTTCCTCGCCACTCTCGAGGGTCAATCGCCGGCCCAGGGGGCTCGTACCTCCGTAGAGCGACTCCGCCAGCGTCGCGGTGACGACCGCCACGGGCTCCGCACCCGACACGTCCTCGGTGCCCACGGGCCGCCCCCGGAGGAGGGGGACGCCGAGGGCCTCGAGGTAGCCGGGGCCGATCCGCGTGACCTGCACGGTGACGTTGGTGCCCGACTCCGGCGAATACACGCCGGA
>JAHWKH010000340.1 GCA_019347995.1 Gemmatimonadota bacterium
GGCCCGGGAGCTCCCGCGCGAGGTAGCCGACCGGCCCGATCGAAGCGGCCAGCCGCTCGCCGCACCGCGCGTGGACGTAGCTCGCCCAGACGGCCGCCTGGGCGGGAGAGGTGCCGCGGGCGAGGAGACCGGCGAGCACTCCGGACTGCACGTCACCGGACCCCGACGACGCCAGGCCGGGCCCGCCGCCCTCCACGACCCACGCATCGCCCTCGGGCGTGACCACGTGCTTCGACGTGCCGCCACAGACCGCCACGACGCGGCTGCGCCCGGCCACCCGGGCGGCCACCGCCTGCGGGTCGTCGTCGACCTCCGCCTCGGACACACCGGCGGTGCGGGCCAGCTCCCTCGGGTTGACGGTGAGCACCGCCCGGCCGTCGAGCCAGGGCCGAAGGTGGGCCACTGCGCCGGCGGTGCCGAGCGGCTCCGGCTCCTCGATCGACAGGTGGACCCGGCCCGCCAGGTGCGCCTCGAGCTGAGCGCGACCGTGGTGGACGTTGACGGCGACGGCCTGAGCGAGGTCGTACTCGCCACCGGCGGCCGCGTCGCCGCCAGGGCCGCCGCCACCGACGACACGATCTGGGAGACGCCGCAGCTCGAGATCGTCATGCTCGTGGGCATCGCGGACCTCGACGGAAACGGGATCGACGAGCTCGTAGCGCGCTCTACGCGGCAGGTTTACGTGCTGCGTATGAGCGACGGCACGCTTGCGTGGGAGGAGCCAGCCGGGGAGATGGGCACCGTGGGCGGGGTGCGGATCGGCGACCTGAATGACGACGGCCGACCGGACCTGCTCATCATGGAATGCGGCTGTTGCAGCGTGAACAGCGGCAACGGAGGTTTCGCCTATCGCTTTGGCGGGCCGGGCGCTTCCGTTTCGGCACCCGCGCTGCTTTGGTCGCTCGATTCGATCGCCTGCGGCGCCGTGCGAGCCAACGCCACCGCTGCGATGGGGGAGGGGCGGCCGCAACCACGGGCAAGACGCGAGGGACCCCCGCGGGGGGTGGGGGGCGCCGCCCCCGGCGCGCGCGAGAGGCAGGCCCCCCAGGAGGGCGGGTGGGGGAGAGGACCCGGATCGAGGAGATCGACGCTCCAGCCCCGCCGGCGCAGCTCCAGGGCCGAGGCGACGCCGAAGACGCCGCCGCCCACCACCAGCGCGCGGCCGGGCATCAGCTGCCCAGGATGCTCCAGCGGTCGGCCATGTCGCGCCAGCGCTCCACGGCCTCGTCGTCCCCTGCCTGGGCCGCCGCCTGCGCCAGCGCGTAGTAGACCCAGGCGTAGTAGTTGGGGATGCCGATGGTGGACGGGTCGGGCCAGTGGTCCCACTCCGGGAGCCCGCCCCGGTGGATGAACACGTCCTCGGCCAGCTTGCGGGTGCGCGTGACGTCCACGAAATCGCCGGTCACCGCGGTGATGGGCGAGCGGACCATGGCGACCACGTCCGGGTCCGCCGCCGGATCCATGCCGTTGTGCAGCTTGAAGGCGAGCCCCTGGCGCACCAGGTAGGGTCCCACCCCGATGGACTGGGCGGCGTTTCCGCTGGACGCGAAATGGATGGGCCGCTCGCCCAGGCTCGTGCTGAGGATCGCCAGGGCGAACTGCTGCCACGGAAGCAGGTACTGATTGGCCGGAAGCGTGGCCTGGATCTGCCCGATCCGGAGCGTGCGCGCCTCTTCCATGGGGATGTAGCTCCGGGCCACCTGGTCGATGGTGGCGTCGTCCAGGGTCACGATGGGCTGGGAGGGGCTCCGCAGGGGACCGTCCAGGACCAGCGGGACGACGCCCTCCGGTACCGCCGAAGGGTTCGACGTGTAGGCGCCGGCCGCGCCCGGCCGGGGCTCGTAGGGCCGCTGGCAGACGATCCGCGTCGGGTCCTCCAGCGGATCCACGCCGTCCGGGCAAGGCCGCGTCAGATCCCGCAGCTGCTTCAGGTACCAGTCGGTGTTGAGATAGGACGTGACGATGACCGTCACGTCCCTCCGGATGCCCTCCACCTCCTGCAGGTACCAGAGCGGGAACGTGTCGTTGTCGCCGTTGGTGAAGAGGACGCCGTACGGCTCCACGCTCATGAGGAGGTTGTGCGCCCAGTCCCGGGCCGCGTAGTCGCCGGCGCGGCTGGCCCAGCTCCAGTTCAGCATCAGGGGGATGAGGGCGAGCCCGAGCACCGGCGCGGTCTGCCACAGCCTCCCCGTGCGCGCGGCCGCCTCGCGCCACAGGGCGGCGATGCCGATTCCGGCCCACAGCCCCCAGACCGAGAAGCTGGCGATGAAGAAGTAGTCGCGCTCGCGGACCTCGTGGACGTCGCCGTCTCCCATGGCGTTCATGGGATCGGGGATGGAGTACCCGTACTTGAAGTTGAGGTAGAGGACGAGGCCCATCGACAGCGTCCCGAACAGCGTCAGGACGTAGAAGAAGCTGGCCCGGTCGCGGCGCGCGTGCTCCGCCGCGCCCCACATGCCCAGCCCCGCGAAGAGCATGGTGAACGGCAGGCGCGCGCCGGCCATCAGGACGTCGCGGGGGGCCAGGGCCCGGGCCCACTGCCAGTCGAAGTACTGGATGTAGTTCAGGACCTGGGAGTGGAAGGGCGCGAGGCGTGGCACCAGAGGAGGCTTGTCGTACTGCTGGCGCGTGAGGGCCTCCGACAGCGCGACGCAGCCGGCCTTTCCGTAGGTGGCGATGCTCACCAGGGCCGATCCGACGCTCTCGCAGCGCGGGGCCGCTTCGTTGATGACCGGGTCGAGCGCCGCCCGGAGCGGCATGAGCAGGTGGACCGAGAGCCCGAGGAGCGCCACCACGACGCCCGCGGCGTACAGCTTCCAGTTCAGGAGCGCCCGGGGATGCACCAGCAGGACGAACACCGCCATGGCCGGGGCCGCGAGGAAGGCCATGAGGTGGTTGCCCACGCTCAGCGCCAGGATGAACGCCATGAGGACGAGCAGGTTGTCGTCCTTGCCCTTCCCGAGCTTCTCCTGCCAGCGGAAGAGGAGCCAGGTGAGGAGCGCGATGGTGAAGAGCGAGACCGTGTAGACCTTCTCGTTCACGTTCGACTGGTTCCACACCGTGAACGCCGTGGCGCTCACGATCACCGCCGCCAGCGCTCCGGCCAGGCGGACGCGCTGGTCCTCGCTGAAATAGCGCAGGATGTGGTGGACGACGAGGAACCACAGCGCGTGGGCCCCCGCGCT
>JAHWKH010000341.1 GCA_019347995.1 Gemmatimonadota bacterium
GGTGTGCGTGCACCGCAAGGGCGCCACCCGGGCCTTCCCGCCCGGGCACGACGCGCTCCCGGACGATCTGCGAGACCTCGGGCAGCCGGTGCTCATCCCCGGCGACATGGGCCGCTATTCGTACGTGCTGTTGGGCACGGAGGGCGCCTATGCCGAGACCTTCGGCTCCACCTGCCACGGCGCGGGCCGGCGCATGAGCCGGCGCCAGGCCAAGCGTGCCGCCCGGGGGCGTGACCTCGAGGCGGAATTCCGTGAGAAGGGGATCGAAGTGCGCGCGAGCTCGTTCGGCACCGTGGCCGAGGAGATCCCGGAAGCCTACAAGGACGTGGCCGACGTGGTGGACGTGGTGCACGCAGCCGGCATCGGCCGGCGCGTGGCGCGACTGCGGCCCATGGGCGTGCTGAAGGGCTGAGCCGCGGCGCGGCGGCTCATACGGGCTCGGGCCACGGGCCCTCCTCCGCCAAGCGGTCCACCGTGGCGTCGCGGTCGTCGGCGCCGTCCTGATGGTAGCCGTGCAGCGAGCCCGTCGTCGTCATCGTGCTGGCGACGTCGATGAGGGCGATGGCCTCGAAGCATGCGGGATCGGATCCGTGCCGCTCCCTGATGACATCCCAGATCGACGCCCTCAGGAGGTGGTGCTCCCGGTGGAGCACGTCGTCCTTGAGCCCCTCGTCCCGGCGGTGCCGCCCGTGCCGGACCGCCATCCGCACGGCCTCCGTGCGGGCCTCCTCCGCCGAGGGCTCTCCGAGGAGCGCCCCGATCAGCGCCTCGACGAGCTCGGGGACGTGATCCAGCTTCGCCTCCTCGGGGAGGCTGAGCCACGGCTGAGCCTGCACGCGCTCGCTCCACCGTTCCACGATGAGGTCCGTGGTCTCCCGGAGGTCCTCGAGAATCGGCCGCAGGCGGTCCATCGACACTCCTCGGGGTCGTCGGGGCGCTGGCTCAACCCGTGGAAGGATGCAGATGTGATACCAGCCGGCCCTTCACGGCTTCGGGTGGGTGGCGGGAGCGGGCGCCGTCTCACAGGTTGTGGCCGTCCGCGACCCCATCCAGGAGATGTCCGTGCTCTCGAGGCCGTCCCCGCTCGTATCCGCCGCTCTCGCTCTCACGCTCACGCTCGCGGGCTGCGCCAGCGAGTCGTCAGAGGGGGCCGACGCGGCGCTGCGGGACAGCGCCGTCGCCGCCGCCCCGACCCCGCAGCCGGATCTCGGGGAGCCTGGCGCCCGCGCCACCGTTCACGACACGGCGGGCCGGACGGTGGGCACGGCCACCCTACACGAGACGCCGTCGTCGGGCGTGCTCGTCCGCCTGAGGCTCACCGACGCCGAGCCGGGGTCGCACGCCTTCCACTTCCACTCGACGGGAAGCTGCGAGCCGGACTTCATGGCCGCGGGGGGGCACTTCAACGCGGGGGGCGGAAGCCATGGCATCCTGAATCCCGACGGTCGTCACACCGGAGACCTCCCCAACGTGCACGTGCCCGCCAGCCGTGCGCTCGTGATGGATGTGCTCGCTCCGGGGGTGACCCTGGAGGAGGAGCGGACCGGCACGCTCTTCGACGACGACGGCTCGGCGATCATGCTGCACCAGGGGCCCGATCCCTACACCCGTCCACCCCGGGGAGCCGACGGGGAGCGCATGGCCTGCGGCGTGATCACCCGGTAGTGTCCCGAGTCGGAGGTTCGACGCCGCACTGCGATCATCGCCCGGGGTCGGTGGGATCCAGGAGCCCGCGCGGATACGGCGCCAGGTACGCCTGCCCCGCAAGCCAGGAATCCTCGAAGCGGCGCGTCCAGCCCCGGATCGCCTCCAGCGGGGCCTCGCGCGGCGCCCGCCCGCGCCGGCACGCGTCGAGCAGCTCCTCGAAGGAGCCCTCCGCTCCACCCAGCCGGTCCTCGAAACACCGGGCGGCGTGCCGGAGCGCGATGATGTGGGTGCCTCGGCTGGGACGGCGGGCCAGCACGCGCCGGAAGCCGTCGGCGTAGGCCTCCCACAGGCGTCCGGAGGGGAGGACGCCGGCGTCGGCCACCAGCCGGCCCAGGGCGCTCCGACCTGCCGGCTCGCACGCCATCAGGACGAGCTCGTGGCGGGCGTGGACCTCGGCGAGCGTCTCGCCGCTCCGCCCCTCCCGGGCTCCACGCAGCGACGCCATGGCGAAGAGCGCCGTGAGCCAGTGGTCACGCACCGCCGCGTCGGTGAGCCGCCCTTCGTGCTCCACCGGATGGTGGGGAAAGCGGGCCAGGACGGACGCCGCGAACATTCCCGGAGCGCTGTCCACCGGCCGTGCGCCGTCGTCCTCCGCGTAGACCTTCACCGCGTCGATGCCGCACGAGGGGGAGCGGCTCTTCAGGAGGAAGCCGTCCACGTCCGCGAGGCTCCCCAGGAAGGCATGACCGAAGACGCGCATGGCGTCGGTGAGATCCCGGCCCGTGGAGGGCTGTACCAGGCGAGCCCCCTGCGCCCCACGCACGAGCCGGATGGGGTCGCGGGGCACGCCCAGCCCCACCTCGAGCTCCGGACAGACCGGCACCAGCTCGACATGGGCGGCCAGCGCACCCACCAGAGGAGCGCGGATCAGCGCGCCGTTGTAGCGGCAAGCGTCCAGCTCCAGGCACCGGCTCACCACCAGCCGGGGACGTGCACGGGGCACCGCCGCCCCACCGTCGCGAGCATCCCCCGCCGCTCGCCCGTCGTCGTCGATTCCTCCTTCCGCGGTCATCCCGCCTCCCGTGCGAGTCGTCGATGCTCGCGCTCTCCGCGCGCGTGTCATACCCTTCGATCCGGGGCTCTCCCGGGGGGAGACGGATGGATCGAGCGCCACCGCACGTCCCGCCGGAGCGGAGGCCCAGCCCCGCGGAGCGGCTGGCACGACGCCTGCGGGTTCGGTATGCGCAGAGCATCCATGCCCCCCGAGCCGGAGAGACCACGTGGACGTTCCTCCCGAAGTCGCCTTCAGAAAGGTGGAGCCGACCGACGCCGTCAAGCAGCTCATCGCCGACGGGATCGACGATCTGGAGGAGGTCTATGGACGCATCACGAGCTGCCGCGTGATGGTGGAGGAGACGAATCCGGGGAGGAAGGCGGGAAAGCTGAACCACGTGCGGCTCGATATCGGCGTGCCGGGCAGCGAGATCGTGGTCAATCGGAATCCACCGGAGCACCCCTCGAGCCAGGACCTCC
>JAHWKH010000342.1 GCA_019347995.1 Gemmatimonadota bacterium
TTCCGATCTTCGCTGGAGGATCACTCCCGACTCCGCGAACACCCAACCGCCACCGTGCCCGCGAGCCCACTGGTGGAGGCGCGACGCCACCTCCACCTGCACGAGCCCGTGCAGCGAGCCCGGTCGCGGCTCCCGCACCAGCAGGCCCCGCACCAGGTCCGAGACGACGCCGTCCGGCTCCTGGAGCGACGCATACTCCTCGAGGGTGTACCGGCGGGACGGCGAGGCGGAGGTCTCCATGGCACCTGGAAGCTACACCGGGGGATGCGCGGCGAGCCATGCCCCGATGCGCCACTCCGGCTTCAGCCCGTCACCACCTCCGCGAGGACCCCCACCGCCGCCTCGAGCTGGTCGTCCGTGAGGTAGGGCGCCGGCCCCAGCCGCAGCAGATCGCCCCGGGCGTCGGTGAGCAGGCCCCGCTCGCGCAGCGCCGTCGAGAGCCCGGGCGCGTCGTGCGCGCGCAGCGCCAGGAAGCCGCCCACGCGGTGGAGCTGGTCGAACGGCACCGCCGGCTCGAGCCGGTCCAGCACGCCCCGCTCCGCGCACAGTCGGGCGAGCAGGCCCACCTGCCTGAGGCTCGTGGCGCGCAGCGCGGCGGCGTCCAGGCGGAGCTCCTCGAAGAACCCGAACACGGCGGCGGCCCGGTAGTGCGCGGTCGGGTCGTACGTGGCGCCGGCGAAGCGGGAAGCCCCCGTAGCGTAGCGGACCTCGCCGGGCACCCTGTCGGTGGCCAGCTCACCGAACTCGGCGAACCAGCCGGTCACGACGGGCCGGAAAAGCTCGGCGTGCGGCGGCAATCGCAGGAAGCAGCTCCCCTCGCCATGCTGACAGTACTTGTAGCCGCCCCCCACCACCCACGCGTCGACCAGCCCCATCCCTCCGATGTCGAACGGCACCACGTTGAGGTGGTGATAGGCGTCCACCAGGAGCTCCACGCCTTCACGTTGGCAGGCTTCGGCCACCGCCTCCAGGGAGGGGAGGATCTCGGCGGTCTCGAACAGCACCGAGGAGACCACCACCAGGGCGGTCCGACCGTCCACCTCCGCCGCGAGGCGCCCGGCGAGGGTCTCCACGGGCCGGGCACCGACCTTCCGCACCTCCACCCCCTCCTCCCCCAGACGGTCGAGCTGGCGCCGGGCGCTGTGGAACTCGCCGTCGGTGGTGACGACGCGGGGGCGCTCCCGCAGCGGCAGCGCCGACAGGAGCCGGACCAGCAGCTCGTGGGTGCTCTGGCCCAGGGCGATGTCGGCGCCGGGATCGCCCAGGAGGCGTCGCCATCCCTCCCGCACGCGCTCGGCTCTGGCGAACGCGCGCTCCCACTTGAGGTCCACCTGGTCGGCGGCGTCGAGCCACGCCTCCTGCTGGGCCGCGAAGGCCACGTCCGGCCAGGCCTGGTGGGAATGACCGGTGAGCAGGAGGCGCTCACCGACGCGGAAGCGGCCGTAGTGGAGGGCCAGCTCGGCGGGATCGTGGGGTCCCCCCCCGGATCCATCATCGTCCCCGAGGAGGGGCGGATCCATGGCTGCCCGGGACTCGCTCACAGGCGCGACCGGATCTCCCAGAGGTCCGGAAACATCGGCTCCATGAGCGTCTTCCGCAGGTACTTCGACCCCGCGGATCCGCCCGTTCCGTGCTTCATGCCGATGGTGCGCTCCACCATCTTCACGTGGCGGTAGCGCCACTCCTGCACGCCCTCGTCCAGGTCCACCAGCCGCTCGCACAGCGACGCGTTCTTGGGGTCGTCGCGGTACACGCGGATGAGCACGTCCTGGATGGCGTCCGAAGGCTCGATGGCCGCCGTGACGTCCCGCTCCAGCTCCGCCGCGGGCACGTCGTACCCCTCCCTCGACAGGTAGCGGAGGAACGCGTCCCACAGCGTCCCCTCCCGCCAGCGCCGCTCCAGCGCGTCGCGCGCCCGGCTTCCCTCCGGAAAGCGCGTCAGCGCCCGCTCGTCCTTGTGCCCCAGCACGAACTCGAGCTGCCTGAACTGGTCGGACTGGAAGCCGCTGGCCGCCTCCAGGCGCTCCCGGAAGCTCATGAACTCCAGCGGCGTCATGGTCTCCAGGATGTCGAGCTGCGCCACCATCACCTTGAGGATCGTCAGCACCCGCTTGAGGGTGTGCTGCGCCCGGTGGGTGTCGTCGTCGGAGAGAAGGCGGCGCGCGTAGTCCAGCTCGTGGAGCACCTCCTTGAACCAGAGCTCGTACACCTGGTGGATGATGACGAAGAGCATCTCGTCGTGCTCCATGTCCTCCCGGGGGCTCTGGAGGGCGAGGAGCGCGTCGACTCTCAGGTAGTCCGCGTAGGTGACGGCCTTCTCGTGGGGCATGGTCAGGGGATCCGGGGGTAGCGGTTCTCGAAGCGGACGAATTCCACCACACGGCCCTGGGCGTCGCGCTCGAAGGCCACGACCTCGCCCAGCGCGTCGCCCCCGTCCAGGACCCGCCGGAACGTGTCGCCCTCCACGTGGCGCAGCAGGGTGAGGGCGCGTGCGGGGTTGTCGGTGGGCAGGCCCAGGAGCGCCACGGAGCCCTTCCAGCGGACGACGGCGGTCTCGCCCCCCCATGGCTGGGCGTCGTAGGTGCCCAGGTAGTCGGCCAGGGGGGGTGCCGAGGAGGCGGCGGATCCGGAGGGGGCGGGGCTCGCCGCCTCCGCCGCGGCCGCGGCGGCGCCCTCCGGCTTCCCGGCTCGCGCCTTCAGCGGAGGCGCCACCAGATCATAGACGCCGTTCACGAACGTGCCGGTGCCCACGCCGCCGGCGTTGGCCATGAACACGATGCCGATCTCGTCGTCGGGCTGGAGGAGGAGCTGCGTGCGGTAGCCCGGGCAGCTCCCGCCGTGGCCCACCAGGGTCTCGTCGTCGTGCCGCCTGACTGAGAAGCCGAGGCCCCAGAAGGTGTCCCACTCGGGATCCACGTAGTGGACCCGCTGCATCTCCTGGAGGGTGTGGGCGTGGAGCACCTCCTCGGCGTCGCCTTCCAGCCGGAACTGCCAGGAGGCGAAGCGGGCCAGGTCGTCCACCGTGGAGGCAAAGCCGGCCGCGGGAGCGAGCCCCCGGCCCTGGAAGAAGGGCATGGCCGTGCGCTCGGCGTCCCGGTCCAGCTCGCTGTATCCGGTGGCCAGCCGGCCGCCCCGGTGCTCCTCCGGCATCTC
>JAHWKH010000343.1 GCA_019347995.1 Gemmatimonadota bacterium
CCGAGAATCCGCGGGTGACGAAGACCTCGGACCAGCCCGCGACGAACCCCGCCACCGGCCCATACGCCTCTCGCGCGTAGACGTACTTCCCGCCGGCCTCGGGGAGCGCCGCCGCCATCTCGGCCAGCACCAACGTGCTGAGGGCGGCGATCACGCCGCCCAGGATCCACACCCCGAGGATGAGGCCGCTGTCGCCCAGGTAGCCGGCGATGAGGCCCGGGGTGCGGAGGATGCCGGCGCCGATGACGATCCCGACGGTGACCGCGAGCCCATCGCGGACGCGGAGCTGACGATGGAGCGTACGGGCCTCAACGACATGGGCGGTCAGGCTCATCCCCCCTCCGACGCGTACGCCAGACCCGTGATGCGCCACTCCGCCCCGTGGCGCATCAGCGTGATCACGTCCGTCCCCTCCCACTCCATGACGTCCCCCGGATCGCCGAAGCGCGCGCGGTAGCGCACCCACGCCGTGGCCAGGTCGCCCCGCACGCGCACGTCGGCGGAGAGCATGCGCTCCTCGAAGATCTCCCGGCTACCCGGGCCCTCCGGTGCCCGGGCCACGAATTCGGGGACGGTGGTCGCGTCGACGCGCGGCTCGTCCTCGCCCGGCGGCTGCCAGGCCGTGGTGAGGGTGGCTCCGGGCCAGAAGCTCGCCTCGAAGCGAGGCCAGTCCCGATCGCTGAAGGCATCGTAGTAGGCCTCCAGCGCCAGGCGCACCGACACCTCCGCCTGCCCGTCCTCCTCCGCCGCCTCGTGATCGGCGATGAGGCCCGCCACGTGTCCGGCCAGCGGGTTGGGGATGGGAATCGAGAGGTCGTAGATGGCGATCTTCCAGCGCCCCTCCTCCTTCAGCAGCATGCCCGAGCCCCGGGTGGTTCCGTAGCTGGCGTTCTCCAGCAGCTCGTCGAACCAGGCGCTCCGCCCGTCCGGGCCCACGACGATGCGGCGCACGGTCGGCACGTACGTCCAGCCGCGTCCCGCGCTGAAGTACGGGCGGGCGTAGGCCCGGAACTCGTCCACCGTCCAGCGCTCGGAGGCGTCGGTGCCCAGGAAGACGCCGCCGGAGGCGAAGTGAGCGAAGTAGCGCTCGCCGTCGGCCGCCGACGCGGCGCGGTGGAAATCGTCCAGGACGGCGGCGGCGGCGGCCGAGTCGGCGGCGGCCTGGGCGGCCACGGGAGCCGGGGCCGGGGCTCCGGCCAGGGTGGCGGCGGCGCAGGCGGTGAGGAGGCGGGTCATGGGCGTTCCCGTGGGGTAGGCGGAAGAGGCCGCCCCAACCTTCCACGAGAGGCGGCGGAGCACCAGGGTCGGAATTCCGCGTCGATTCTCCGGTGGTGTCCGCACCGGCGGGCTCCGAGATTGAGTCGCAGCCCGCAGCCCCGCCCAACCGGAAGCGACCGATGGACACCGCAGCCCTCCCCCCGCGCGACACCATGCTGGAGGCGTTCCTCGAGCGGGACGCGTCCTTCGACGGCGTCTTCCTCACCGCCGTGCGCACCACGGGGATCTTCTGCCGGCCCACCTGCCCGGCCCGCAAGCCCCGGCCCGAGAACGTGGAGTTCTTTCCCGACGCGCGGCACGCCCTGCTGGCGGGCTACCGCCCCTGCCGCCGCTGCCGCCCGCTGCGCCCCACGGGGACGCCGCCGGCCTGGCTGCGCCCGCTCCTCGACGCGGTGGAGGAGGATCCCTCCCGCCGCTGGAACGACGCCGATCTGCGGGGCCGCGGCCTCAGCCCCGAGCGAGTGCGCCGCTGGTTCAGCCAGCACCATGGGATGACGTTCCACGCGTACAGCCGGGCCCGACGGCTGGGCGAGGCGCTGGGTAGCATCCGCGGGGGGGAGGACGTCACGCGCGCCGCCTTCGCCAGCGGCTACGACTCCCTGTCCGCCTTCAACCAGGCGTTCAAGGAGGTGGTGGGCGCCACGCCCACCGAGGCGCGCCATGCCACCCGGATCACGGTGACGCGCATCCCCACGCCTCTCGGGCCCATGGTGGCGGCCGCCACCGACGAAGCGCTGTGCCTCCTCGAGTTCGCCGACCGCCGCATGCTGGAGACGCAGCTCAGGCGGCTGGGGGAGCGGCTCAACGCGGTGTTCGTGCCGGGAAGCGGGCCGATCCTGGCGCGGGCCGCCGAACAGGTGCGGGTGTATTTCGAGGGCGCGCGTCGGGAGTTCGACGTCCCGCTGGCGCTGCCCGGCACGGCGTTCCAGGAGACGGTGTGGGAGGCGCTGCGCCGCGTGCCCTACGGAGAGACGGTGTCGTACGGCGAGCTCGCGCGCCGGCTGGGGCGGCCCTCGGCGGTACGGGCCGTGGCGCGGGCGAACGGCGACAACCGGGTGGCGCTCATGGTGCCCTGCCACCGTGTCGTGGGCAGCGACGGCGCGCTCACCGGGTACGGGGGCGGCCTGTGGCGGAAGCGGGCCATGCTCGCGCTGGAGCGGGGGGAGCGGAGCGGGTCGGGGGCCACCCGCGCCTGACGCGCGGGAGAGCGCAGCGGGGCGCGTCCTTCCCGCACGCGCGCAGGCCCCGCAGAGGCGCTGCCTCCACGGGGCCGTTCACGAGCGCGGACCGCCGCCGTCCCAGGCTCTTCATCACCAGATGCGCGGCCAGGCTCCATCCATACGCTTCAGCACGTCCTGGGCCATCTCCACCCGGCACTGGTCCAGCGACCTCCAGCCTTCGTCGTCGCGGACCCCGGCGTCGTGGACCAGGGACGGCTCGTCGAACCAGCCCGTGGACACGCCGCGGCCCCACGGATCGACCAGGGCCTGCCGCACCGCCTCGTGCAGGTTGCGGCGCAGCGCCAGGTGGCGGCGGTTGTTCGCCGACGGATTCACCCGGTTGGTGAGCAGCACCACGAACATGTCCAGGGCCGGATCGATCCATATGCTCGTGCCCGTGTAGCCCGTGTGGCCGAACGCCTCCGGGGAGAGATACTCGCTCCACGAGCTCCCCGCCCTCGGGCTCTCCCATCCCAGGGCGTAGCGGCTGCCCCGCTCCGGACGCGTGAACTCCCGCGCCACCTCGCGGCACACAAGCCGCGCCGGCGTCTCCCACAGGAGCGCCGAGGCGAGGACGCCCAGGTCGCGGGCCGAAGCGAACAGGCCGGCGTTGCCCGCCACGCCGCCGAGCCCCCTCGCGTTGGGGTCGTGCA
>JAHWKH010000344.1 GCA_019347995.1 Gemmatimonadota bacterium
CTTCGGGCTGTTTCCGGTCTTCCGCCACGGCCGCCCCGACCTGGCGAGCCAGCTCAAGGACGGCGGTGGCCGCGGCGGAACCGGGGGGCGCGAGCGGCACCGGATGCGCAATGGGCTCGTCGTGACGCAGGTGGCGATGGCCCTCGTGCTCCTGGTGGGATCGGGGCTCATGCTGCGCAGCTTCCTGGCGCTCCGCTCCGTGGACGCGGGCTTCGACCCCGAGGGCGTGCTGACCGTGCGCCTCACCGTACCCCCCGGGGAGATCTCCGGCGTGGCCGAGACGGACGACTTCTTCCGCCAGCTCCGCGAGCGGCTGGCGGCCCAGCCGGGGGTCGTGGCGGTGGGATCGGGGAGCGGAGTGCCCCTCACCGGACAGCTGTCGTTCGGCGGTCATGGTATCGAGGACCATCCCCGCGGCCCCGACGAGATGCCCGCAATGGCGTCGTTCCGCTTCGCCGATCCGGGCTTCTTCGAGACGCTCGGCATCCCGGTGGTGGAGGGGCGCGCGTTCTCCCCCGGCGACGGCGCCGACGGCTTCCGTGGCGTGCTCGTGAGCGCGGCCTACTCGCGCCGCTGGTGGCCCGACGGGAGCGCCCTGGGCCGGCGGGTCCGTCAGGGCCCCGGCGACGCGTGGTGGCAGATCGTGGGCGTCGTGGGGGACGTCCACTACGCGGGGCTCGAGGGGGACCCGGAGGAGATGGTCTACTTCCCGACGCTGCTGGGAGCCCCGGAGCAGCCGTTCGTGGTCCGCTCCCGGGACGTCGTCGTGAAGGTGGCGGCCCAGCCGTCGGCGTTCCTGCCCGTGCTGCGGCGCGAGGTGTGGGCCATCAACCCGCGCATCCCCTTGGCCAACCCCCGCACCATGGC
Source organism: Gemmatimonadota bacterium (assembly GCA_019347995.1). The sequence continues at coordinate 868 of JAHWKH010000344.1, forward strand.
CGAGGTCCGCGAGGCGGCCGCCTCCCGCACGTCGTTCACGGTCGCCATCCTTGGCGCCGCCTCCGGCGTGGCGCTCCTGCTGGGGATGGTGGGGATCTACGGCGTCGTCTCCTACGTGGTCACGCAGCGCACCCGCGAGATCGGCGTGCGCATGGCGCTGGGCGCCTCGGCGCCGGCGGTGCGGCGGATGGTGGTGCGCCAGGGCGTGACCCTGGCCGCCGTCGGCGTCCTGCTGGGGCTCGTCGCGGCGGCGTCGCTCAGCTCCCTCATGGGATCGCTCCTGTTCGGGGTGAGCGCCACCGATCCCGCGACGTACGTGGCCGTGGCGGTGACGCTGGCGCTGGTGGCGGCGCTGGCGAGCTGGGTGCCGGCGCTGCGGGCGGCGGGGGTGGAGCCGTCCATCGCCCTGCGCGCGGAGTAGCGGGAGGGGGCTTCCCCCGGACCCCGACCCTTCCTATCCTGTAGACCATCAGCGCGCCGTCCCGGGCCTCCCCGGGGCGGCGCGTGCGTTCTCCGGACCGCCTTCGGCGGCCGGCCGGACGTCGCCCGACGGCGTTCGCGCCGCAGGACTTCTCACCCGCAGGGATGAACTCATGCTGGACGAGATCCGCGCCAGGATCGAGGACGAGATCGAGCGCCTCACGCGCGAGCTCAACGTCGATCTCCCCGACATCATCCAGAAGGCCGTCGAGCTCGGCGACCTGAAGGAGAACGCCGAGTACCACTCGGCGCTCGAGCGTCAGCAGTTCGTGCAGGCGCGCATCAGCCATCTCAACCAGCGGATGTCGGAGCTGTCGAAGATCGACGTGACCGCCCTGCCCGAGGACCGGGTGGGCTTCGGCTCCAGGGTGGTGGTGTTCGACCACCACATGGACGAGGAGCTCAACCTCACCATCACCGCCGGCGACTTCATGGATCTGGAGAAGGGCCACGTGTCCATGGCGTCGCCCATCGGCCGGGGCCTCCTGGGAGCCCAGGAGGGCGAGGAGGTGGTCGTCGAGCTGCCCGTCGGCGAGCGCCGCTTCTCCATCCGCGAGCTGGTGACCCTGCCCCAGCAGGTGGGGATGGCGGACGAGGAGTAGCGCCTTCTCCGGCGCCGGCGACGGTCCCCTCGTCGTCCTCTCCGGACTCGCCCGGAGCTACCGGGAGGGCGAGCGCGCGCACGTGGTGCTGGACGGCGCCGACGCCGTGCTGGGGAGGGGCGAATCGGTGGCCCTCCTCGGCCCGTCCGGGTCGGGCAAGAGCACCCTCCTCAACCTCGTGAGCGGCATCGACCGTCCCGACCGGGGCCGAGTCGTCGTGGACGGCACCGATCTCACGGCCCTGTCCGAGCGCGAGCGCACCCTCTTCCGGCGCCGCCACATCGGCTTCGTCTTCCAGCTCTTCAATCTGATCCCCACGCTCACGGTGCTGGAGAACCTCCTCCTGCCCCTGGAGCTGAAGGGGAAGGTCGGGTCGGCGGAGCGCGCCCGTGCCGGCGGCCTCCTCGATGACGTCGGGCTCGCCGACCGCGAGGACGCCTTCCCCGACCGCCTCTCCGGCGGCGAGCGTCAGCGGGTGGCGGTGGCGCGGGCGCTGGTGCACGAGCCGCTGCTCGTGCTGGCCGATGAGCCCACGGGCAACCTCGACGCCGCCGCCGGCGCCCGCGTGGCGGACCTGCTGGACGACCTCGTGCGCCGCCGCGGCGCCACCCTTCTGACGGTCACCCACAGCCCCGAGCTGGCGGCCCGCGCCGATCGCGTCCTGGGCCTGCGGGACGGGAAGCTGCGCGAGGTGACGTGAGGTGCCCGTGAGCCTCCTGGTCCGCTCGGCCCTGCGCGACGCCGGACGCCATCCGGGCCAGGCGCTCCTCACCGTGATGGGCGTGGCCATGGGCGTGGCCGTGGCGCTGGGCATCCACCTGGCCGTGGGGAGCGCGCGCCAGGCCTTCCGCGTCTCCACCGAAGCGGTGGTGGGACAGGCCACCCACCACGTCGTCGGGGGCCCCGGGGGGCTCCCGGACCGGGTCTTCCGGAGGATCCGCGTGGACGCGGGCGTGCGGGCCTCCGCCCCCGTGGTGGAGGGATGGGTCGAGGCCCGGGGCCTGGACGGCGTCGCGCTGCGGGTGCTGGGCGTCGATCCGTTCTCCGAGGCCCCGTTCAGGCCCTGGCTCACCCGGGCCGCGGCGGGAGGCATGGACGTGGCGACGCTCGTGACCAGCCCCGGCGCGGTGGCGCTCTCGGCGGCCACCGCCCGCGACGCCGGCGTCGGGCTCGGCGACACGCTC
>JAHWKH010000345.1 GCA_019347995.1 Gemmatimonadota bacterium
GAGGGCGAGCAGGCCCTCGTCCTCGTCGTGGGACCAGCCGATCTCGAGTTCCGGGTGGCCGGGTGCGTGGACCCACTGCTGGAAGAACCACTCCAGGTTGCGCCCCGTCGCCTCCTCCACGGCCGCGCGCAGGTCCTCGGTGATCACGCTGCGGCCGCGGTTGGCCTCGGCGTAGCCGCGGATGGCGCGCCAGAAGGGACCCTCGCCCAACTCCCGCCGCAGCATGTGCAGGACCCACCCGCCCTTCTGATAGCTGTTGGCGTTGAGCAGCTCGAAGAGATCGGTGACCTCCGGATCGACCAGCGGCCGGTCCACCACGTCCGAGGCCATGTATCTCGCACGCGTTCCCGCCATCCGCTCCCGGAACGCCTCCTGGCCGTCCTCCGCTTCGTAGAAGAGGGCGGTGAAATAGGTCGCGAAGCCCTCCGACAGCCAGAGCTCGTGCCAGTCGGACTCGGTGACGGCGTCGCCGAACCACTGGTGCGCGGTCTCGTGGACGACCGTGCCTTCGATGTCGCGGCCCGACGCGAGGCCGCCCTCGGAATAGAAGATGGCCGACGCGTTCTCCATGCCGCCGAAGCGCGTGGAGGACTGGACGTGGGCCAGCTTGGCGTAGGGGAAGGGGCCCACCATCCCGGTGAACACGTCCACCATGCGGGCGGCGCGGGCGAAGCTGGTGCGCCGCTGCGCGGTGTCTGGAGGGAAGAGCCACGTCGATACCGCGACGCAGCCGTCCTCCCGGGGGGACGCCGGGGCGCTGCCGCAGGCGGCCAGCCCCACCGTGTCCACCACCATCTCGGTGCCGCCCACCACCATGGTGTACGTGGGGATGGGCAGGGCCGTGCGCCAGTGCCACGTGCGGCGGGGTCCGTCGGCCGGACCCAGGGCCCCGGGAGGGGTGGGCACCGGTCCGTCGGTCACCCCGTTGGCGACGACCTCCCAGCGCGCCGGGGCGTGCACGATGAACTCCACCGTGGCCTTGTCCGACGGATGGTCCACCGAGGGGAACCAGAAGCGGGCCCGGTTGGGCCAGTTGTCCGCGAAGGCGGAGGGGCGTCCATGGACGGTGCTGCCCAGGATGAGGCCGTCGTCGGGGACCCCGCGGTAGAGCACCTCCACGTCCACCGAATCTCCGGCGGCGCCCGCCAGGGGCACGGTGAGCTCGCCGTCGGCGAGCTCGAAGGGCCCGGCGATCTCCTCGTCGCCCACGGTCAGCCGGTCCACCGCGAGCCCCGTGATGTCCAGCGCCATGGCGGCGGGCGCGGGCTCCGCCAGCAGGACCCGCAGCCGGGCCCGTCCCTGGATCCACGAGGCCGTGTCCGGAAGTCCCAGCTCCACCCGGTAGTGGAGGACGTCGATCCCGGGCGCGTAGGGGCCGGGGGGCGGCGCGACGCCCGCCTGCACGGGAGGAGGCTCGATGGCCGGAGGGCCTTCGGGCACCGTCCGCCCCCAGGGCCCGAAGGCGAGGCCCGCGCATCCAGTCAGCGCCAGGGCCGCGAGGAGGGGGCCGGCGCGCCTCACGCCACCTCCCTCCCTTCCACCCGCAGCACCTCGAACGGCTCCGCTTCGCCGAAGCCGGCGAAGCGGCCCCAGTAGCGGGCGTGGGCCTGGACGAAGGTGGGTCGCAGATCGTCGCGGGCCAGGGCACCCGACTGGTAGGGCGTGAGCGCCTCAAGCTTGCGCCCCATCTGCGGTCCCACGTCGACGAAGCGCGACGGATGGAACCGGGGGGTGGTGGTGGCGGTCTCGTAGGCCAGGAGGTTCGGCACCTCGCCCACCGCGCTCCGGCTGATGCGGTGGGCCTCACGGCGATCGGGCTCGTCGTCGCCCAGGGAGGGGATGAAGACGGTGTGGGGCTTGATCTCGCGCACCAGCCGCTCCAGGAGCATCTGGTGCTCCCGGGGATCGTCGGCGTGGCTCACCGACGTCTCGGTGACGATGATGCGGACGCCCAGCATCTCGGCGGCCTTGCGCACCACCGCGGTGCCCTGGCCGTCGGAGCCCAGGGCGAGGGGCACCAGGAGGACCTCGTCGCCCCGGTCCAGGTGCTGGAGCAGGCTGCCCCCGCAGCCCAGCTCCACGTCGCCGGGCATCCCGCCGATGGCCAGCACCGCCGGCGCGTGGCCTCGCTTGCGCTCCTCGCGGCCCATCAGGCCGGAGACGCGTGCCACCAGCTCGGCCTGCTCCAGGGGCTTGAACATCACGTCGTCGGCGCCGGCCCGGTACGCCTCGTCCACGTAGGCCGGGTTCGTGTAGCCGGTGACGGCCAGCACCGGGAGACCCGGGTGCAGGGTCTTCGAGAGCCGCGTCAGCTCGAATCCGTCGATGCCGGGGAGGTTGAGGTCCGTCACCACCAGATCGAACTCCCGGTCCCGCACCAGCGCCGCCGCGTGGTTGCCGTCCTGGGAGACGGTGACGGCGACGTCGCCCATGCCCTCCAGCATCCTGCGCAGGAGGAGGGCCTGCTCCACCGCGTCCTCCACCAGGAGGATGCGGATCTTCTGCGGAGGGCTCGAGGCGCTCAACGGCCGCGGCGGCGGGGGCGAAGTAGAGGCACGGTCGATAACCTACCGAGCGCGGCCGTCCCGGCACAGGGTCGGCGCCGCGCCACTGCAACCTCGTGCCGCGAGGGGCTGTCTCACCCACGGAAGCCGGAATCCACGTCTCCCGCCGGACGGTCACCATGCGCCGCATCGCCCTCCCCTGCCTGCTGGCCCTGCTCGCGCTCCCCACCGCGGCGAGCGCGCAGACGTGGTCCACCTCCCCGGACCAGAGTGGCTGCCGCGAGGACCGGAGCGACGACGAGCGATGGTGCGAGGTGCGGGAGGCCACCCTCCCCGTCAGCGGTCGGCTCGAGGTGGACGGCGGCCGCAACGGCGGCGTCCGGGTCCAGGGGTGGGACCGGCCGGACGTCCGGGTCCTGGCACGGGTCTTCGCCCACGACCGCCGCGATCCGGACCGTGCCCGGGAGGTGGCCGGCCAGGTCCGTCTGTCGTCCGAGGGCGGACGGCTGGCCGCGGAGGGGCCGTCCACGGGGCGGGGAAGCGGCTGGGGCGTGAGCTGGGAGGTGTGGGCGCCCCGTGAGACCGCGCTGGAGCTGCGCGCCACCAACGGGGGCATCGCCCTGGAGG
>JAHWKH010000346.1 GCA_019347995.1 Gemmatimonadota bacterium
GGCCCGCCGTGAGGGCGTGCTGGTCACCGTCGGCGTGGAGCCGGACCGGCCCGAGACCGGCTACGGCTACATCCAGCCCGGAACGTCCCTGGGCGGCGACGCGTGGCGGGTGGGCGCCTTCCATGAGAAGCCGGACGAGGCCACGGCCCGGAGCTACGCCGAGGCCGGGTACCTCTGGAACACGGGCATCTTCGTATGGTCCGCCGCCACGTTCCTGGGGGAGGTGCGGCGCCACGCCGCCGAGATCGCGCCCCACCTCGAGCGACTCGAGGGGGGCGACGTGCACGGCTTCTTCGATGCCGTCGAGCCCGTCTCGGTGGACGTCGCCGTCCTGGAGCGGAGCGAGAGGGTGGCCGTCGTGCGCGCGACGTTCGACTGGGACGATGTGGGGACGTGGGCCTCGCTGGCGCGCGGCCACGAGCCCGACGAGGGTGGCAACGTGCGCGTGGGCGGCGGAACGGTGGTGGACGGCCGCGGCAACGTGGTGTACGCCGACGGCGCGCCGGTGGTGCTCTGGGGTGTGGACGACCTGGTGGTGGTGCGCACCGAGGGCATGACGCTCGTGACCAAGCGCGAGATGGCGGCCGACCTCAAGGAGCTCCTCTCCCGCCTCCCGTCCCCCCTCCGGGACTTCGAGCGGTGAACGCCCGCTCGCTCTACCTCTTCGACGACGCCACGGCGCGCGGGTGGACGCCGTTCGCCCTCACCCGCCCCGTGGGCGAGCTCCTCCACGGCTGCTTCCTGCAGCGGGGGCGGTGGGAGCGTGTCGCGGGAGCGGCGTGCGGCGGGCACCTGTGCGATCCGGCCCTGGTCGGATTCGAGGAGCCGGGTGGGCCACCGGTGGTGACGCCCGCCGACGTCCCCGCACAGGGGGAGCGGGTCGTCGTGTCGAGCCGCGCCGTGGTCGAGGGGCGCCTGCCCGCCGGCCTCACCGCCCCCGCCACCCTCGTGATCGGCGAGGAGGTCGTGGGCTGGATCCTGCCCGACGGGGAGCCGTGCCCCGACGACGAGGCGCTGCTCGACCCGTCCGGCCGCCGGGACGCCGGCGGAGAGCGCCTGGGCCTGGAAGGGCGGGTCCTCGAGTCCCCCTGGGACCTGATGGGGGCCAACGCCGAGCGCATCGCCATGGACGTGCGCGCGTTCCCGGGGCGGAGCGACACCTTCCTGCTGCGCGACGTCCACGTGCTGGGCGAGGGTCGCGTGGAGCTGGGGGATCACGTCACGGTGGAGCCCGGAGTGACCCTGGACGCCCGCGACGGTCCGGTCATCCTCGCCGACCGGGTGGTCGTGCAGGGGCCCGCCCGCCTGACCGGGCCCCTCTACGTGGGTCCGGACAGCGTGATCCTCGGCGGGTCCGTGGGCACGTCGTCCATCGGCCGCGTGTGCAAGGTTCGCGGCGAGATCGAGGCTACGGTGGTCAACGCCTTCTGCAACAAGGCCCACGACGGCTACATGGGGCACGCGGTGCTGGGGCGGTGGGTGAACCTGGGCGCCCTGACCACCAACTCGGACCTCAAGAACAACTATTCCGCCGTGCGGCTGCGCCTGCCCGGCGGCGATGTCGACACCGGCCTCCTCAAGGTCGGCTGCTTCCTGGGCGACCACGTGAAGACGGGCATCGGCACGCTGCTGAATACCGGCACGGTGGTGGGCTCCGGCGCCAACCTGTTCGGCGGCCGAATGCCGCCGACCTATGTCCCACCGTTCTCCTGGGGCGAGGGCGACGAGCTGGTGGAGTACCGCCTGGACAAGTTCCTGGAGGTGGCCGAAGCGGCCATGGCCCGCCGCGAGGTTGAGCTTTCGGAGGGGATGCGGCAGGTTCTCACCCGGGCCTGGGAGCGGAGCGCGGACGAGCGCTCCTGAGCGGGGCCTCCCCGAACACCTTCCATTCCAGCGGGAGCCCGAACGGATCCAATGAAGGTCTGCATGCTGGGGAGCGGTAGCGGCGGCAACGCCACCCTGCTGGTGGCGGGCGACACCCGCATCCTGGTCGACGCGGGCTTCAGCGGAAGGGATCTGGCCCGCCGCCTGGATGCCGTCGGGGTGGCCCCCGAAGAGCTCGATGCCGTGGTGATCACCCACGACCACGGCGACCACACCCGCGGCATGGGCGTCTTCGCCCGCCGCCACGGCACGCCCATCCACATCACCGAGCCCACGCGTGACGCCTGCGCCCGCCTCTTCCGGGGCGGCGAGACGATCGTCTCCTACCGCGCGGGGCGCCCGTTCCTGGTGGGTCACATCCGCGTCGAGCCGTTCCTGACGGTGCACGACGCCGTCGACCCCGTGGGGGTGGCACTGGTGGACGAGGAGACGGGCGGGCGGGTGGGCGTGGCCACGGACCTGGGGCGCCCGACTGCGCAGATCCGGCACGCCCTGTCGGACTGCGACTTCCTGGTCCTCGAGGCGAACCACGACGAGGTGATGCTCCACACGGGACCCTACCCGTGGTCGGTGAAGACGCGCATCGCGTCGAGCCACGGCCACCTCTCCAACGAGGCTTCGGCCCGCTTCGCCGCCGAGCTGCTCCACCCCCGGCTGGCCGGGGTGCTGCTGGCACACCTCTCCAGCGGGTGCAACCGCCCCGCCCTCGCGCACGACGTGGTGGGGGAGGCGCTGGACCGGGAGGGCTACCAGGGATGGCTCGGGGTGGCGGCGCAGGACGAGCCGACTCCCCTTCTCGACCTGGAGGCGCTGCGGCTGGCGGCGGGGCCGGCGCAGCTGAGCTTTCTGTAGAGAGGGGCGCCCCGGGGTGGGTGGCGGCGCCGCCGAGCGCGGCCACCGGGGTTTTGCCTCCTGGTTTCAGCGCACGCGGAAGACGATCGGGACCCTCGTCAGGACGGCGACCCTGCGGTCGCGGTTCAGGGCGGGGCTCATCTCCAGGACATGGGCCACGCGCAGGGCGGCGCGGTCCAGGGCGGGGTGTCCGCTCGAGGTGCCGACCTCCACGCGGGTCACCTCTCCGTCCTCCGAGACATGGACGAGCAGCTCCACGGTGCCGCCGATGTCGGCGTCGCGTACGCCTTCATGTCGGTGGCCCCGGCCGCGGCTCCCGCCCCGGCCCCGGCCCCGACCCCGCCCCCGGTGCCGGCGCCCCTTGCGCCGGCCGGTGGGGCGTTTACGGCGAA
>JAHWKH010000347.1 GCA_019347995.1 Gemmatimonadota bacterium
GGCGGCGCTGATCCCCCTCCTGCCGGTCGTCCTGCCCCTCGTCGCCGTCCGGGGGGTGGGTATCTGGGCCGGGACCCGGGCCGGCGCCGCCTGGGCCGGGGTGAGCGGGCCCGGGCGCGACCTGCCCTGGATGGGGCTCATCTCGCAGGCCGGGGTGGCCATCGGCCTGGCCGCCATCGTGGCCGAGGCCTACGGCGAGATGGGCGCCTACCTGCGCACGCTCCTCCTCGGCATCGTCGCCATCAACGAGACCGTGGGCCCGATCCTGTTCCGCCGGGCGCTGGTGGTGAGCGGCGAGGTGCGCGACGTGGGCGAGGGGCGGGAGCCGGCGGCCGCCACCGCCGGGCACTGACGCCCGCTCCTCGTCAGCCGTCGCCCGCGTCGAGCCAGCGATAGAGGGTCCTCCGGCCGATGCCGAGGGCGGAGGCGGTCTTCTTCTTGTTGCCGCCCAGCCGCTCCAGCACATGCCGGAGGTAGGCTTCGCGTACCTCGTCGAGGGTCGGGACGGCGCCGCCTTCGTGGAGGGGGACCACGAAGGCGTCGCCGGGGCCGGACTCCGTCACCACCTCGCGGCCCACCATGCGGGGCGGAAGGTGGACCGGCTCGATCCAGGCGCCCGTGCAGAACGTCACGGCCCGGTCCATGGCGTTGTCGAGCTCGCGGACGTTGCCCGGGAACGAGTAGGAGCGGACCAGCGCCAGCGCCTCCGGAGAGAGGCCCTTCACCTCCTTCTCCTGCAGGTCGGCGTGTCGCGCGACGAAGTGGGCCGTCAGGAGGTCGATGTCCGCGCCCCGCTCGCGCAGGGGCGGGACGGTGAGCTGGAAGGTCTCCAGGCGGTAGAACAGGTCCTCCCGGAACCGCTCCTCCCCCATCTCCTCCTCCAGGTCGCGATTGGTCGCGGCCACGACACGCACGTCCACGGCCCGCTCGGCGTTCCCGCCCAGGGGCCGCACGGTGCCCTCCTGCAGCACGCGCAGGAGCTTGGCCTGCAGCGCCGGGCTCATCTCGGCGATCTCGTCCAGGAAGATCGTCCCTCCCTCGGCCTCTTCGAACACGATCCGGAGCGCTACCGCAGGATCGGTATGACCCTCAACGAGGATGAGGAGCTGCGCCAGCAGTTCATCGCCATCATCCAGGAGCTGCAGGAGGGTGGCGGGCTTCTCTGACGCCCGCGGCGACGCTGGACCGAGTGGGGCCGGGCATCATCCCGGCCCCACTTTTCGTTGGGGGTCGCAATGGCCCAGGGGCTGGCTGGCGAGGCCGCCGTGGCGTGGTCTCAGAAGGGCCGGGGCAGACCGTGGCACGCCGCCCCTCCGCCCGCCCCGCACCACGCCTCCAGGACGGCCCCTGCGGTCGCAGGATCCGCGAGGTAGCGCGCGGGGTCGTGGGGATCGCCCCGGACCGGCCGCTCCGTCACCCTGTCCTCCACGGCTCCGGGACGCTCCGGGTCGTCCATGCCCACGAGAGGCGCCGACAGCGGGTCCGACGGGTCGTGGACGTTCACCCAGGAGCCGACGCCGGGGGGCGGGCCCGTCCCGCCGTCGTCCGCGAGGAGGATCTCCCGCAGCTCGGGGTGGCCCAGGAGCGACCCCACGGTGACCAGGCGCTCGATGGGCGTGGTCGCCGCGGCATCCCGGGTGCGCAGGTGGTGGTACGCCACCAGGGAGCCGAAGCTGTGGGCCACCAGGATCACCGGACGCCGTTCGCGCTCCGCCCGCTCGAGCGCCGCGGCGAGGCGGACCTCCGCGCCGCAGCGCCGCCGGGGGTCTCCCAGGTAGAGGAGGTCTCCGGCCAGGGCCTGCAGGGCCGCGCCCTCGTAGCCTCCCAGCCAGGCTGCGGCAAGCTCCATGAGCGTTCCGGCGGCGGCGAGGGTGGCGCCCACGTCACGGGCCCATCCCTCCTCCCGCGCCGCGCCGTCCCCGGCAGCGTCGCAGGGAGACGCCCCGCGCGGCTGAAGGGCGTCGGCGTACCAGACCAGGCGGAGGTCGCCCGGCTCCAGGAGGCCATGGCCCGCGATCCCGGCGATCCCCTCGTCGAGAGCGGTGGCCCAGGCCCGCCGGAGCGTCGTCGTGTCCTGCCTCTGCATGCCCCGGCCGTGGAGCATGAGCACGACAGGCCGCGCCTCCGGCGGCGGCGTCCCGGGCGGCGGCGTGTCGGGCGACGGGGCACGGGCGGGCAGCAGAAGGGCCGCCAGGGCGGCCGGTAGGACGGCTGTCGTACGGAGCATGGCGCGGTCCCGCGAAGGGGTCGGGGGTGCCCACGTCCTACACCGCCGGCGCGCCGGTGATCGCGTCCCTACCGCCGCCCCGGCCCGGCGTTCTCTCTTGTCCATGCCGCGGCGGCCGCCGTATCCTGGGTGGCGACCCGATGACGGAGACCGGTCGTGACTCGATTCGCCGTGCGGTTTCTCCCTCTCCTGCTCGGCCTGTCGCCCCTGTTCGCGCACGCGCAGGCGCTCCCGCGGGCCGAGACGAACGATCACCGCGTCGCCGCCGGACGCATGGTGGACGGCGTCCTCCGCGTCGAGCTCGAGGCGGTCGAGGCGGCGTGGTACCCCCGCGGGCCCGACGGGCCGGCGATCCGAACGCCCGCGTTCGCGGAGGTCGGCGGCCGGCCGCAGGTGCCGGGGCCGCTGGTCCGGGCGGCCGCCGGGACCCCGGTCCAGGTCTCGGTTCGAAACACCCTGGGCCGGCCCATCGCCGTGGGTGGGCTGCTGGACCGGGCGTCGATGGCGGCGCCGGCTCCGGCGGCCTCGGGTGAGCTGCCCGCCTTCGCCTTCTCCGACCCGGTCGTGATCCCTCCCGGCGAGACCCGCGAGACCCGCTTCACGCCGACGGCCGAGGTCTCGTCGTTCTACTACGGCCAGCGTCTGCCGCCCGGCGGGGGCGCTGGGGACGCGGGTGGCGGAGCGCCGGTCGGACCCGGACGCGGCGGCGCGCTCTCGACTGGAAGCGGGTCTGCGGCCGGTGCTGGTCACCGCGTATCACGGGGGTCTGGATGCGGACGCGGTGCGGGAGGCCGTCTCGGCGATCCTGGAGGAGCTGTACCCTGCCTAATGAATTGGCGCGGAGGCGCCTCTTGGCGGCATGACCTCGGTCGTTCGCTTCATCC
>JAHWKH010000348.1 GCA_019347995.1 Gemmatimonadota bacterium
CGCCCTTCTCGGTGACGTTCGCCCGCGCCACGATGAGCACGCCGTCGACCTTGGCGCCGATGAGGGCGGCGTCGGTCACCATGGTCAGCGGCGGCGAGTCGACGATCACGTAGTCGTAGTGCTCCTTGAGGCGCTCCAGGAGCACGCCCATGCGGCTGGAGCCCAGCAGCTCGGCGGGATTCGGCGGGTGCGGGCCCGCCGGCAGGAAGCTCATCTTCGCGCCGTGGCCCATGTCCACCTTGAGGATGGTGTCGGTCACCGACGACTGGCCCACCAGCAGGTTCGAGAGCCCCGGCTCGCGGGCCTCCCCCAGGATCTTGTCCAGGCGGCCCCTGCGCAGGTCGGCGTCCACCAGGAGCACGGAATGCCCCTGCTGCGCCAGCGAGATCGCCAGGTTGGTGGCGCTGGTGGACTTGCCGTCCTCGGGCAGCGCGCTGGTCACGACCAGCGTCTTGAGCGGGCTGTCGGGGCTGGCGAAGGTGAGGTTGGTGCGCAGGCTGCGATACGCCTCGGCCACCGGATTGCGCGGGTCGGAGCTCACCACCAGCTCCCGCTCGCGGCTCCCCGCGCCGTTGCCGTTGAAGGAGAACCCACCGGCCCCCATGGTGGGAACGAGGCCCAGCAGCACTGCGCCCGTGGCGCCCTCCAGGTCCTCGCGGGTGTGCACGGTGTCATCGAGCACCTCGCGGCCCACCGCGAGGCCGACGCCCAGCATCCCGCCCAGCACGAAGCCCAGGAGGATGTTCAGCATCGGCTTGGGACGCACCGGCTGGCGCGGACGGCTCGCCGGATCCACAAGCCGCACGGAGGGGTCCTCCACGGCCTGGACGATGCGGGCCTCCTGGAGGCGGTTCTGGAGGAGCGTGTAGACCTCCTCCAGGACGCTGCGCTCCCGCTCGAGGCGGGCGAACTGGACCTCGCGGCCGGGAATGCGCTCCAGCTCGGTGCCGAAGCGCGTCAGCGTCTGGTCCAGCGAGCGGACCTGGTTCGTCAGGCCCTGGAGGTACGTGGTGGCGATGCCGCGGAGCTGCTCCTCGAGCTCGCGGATGCGCAGCGTGAGGCTCTCCACGTCCGGGTCCTCCAGCGTGCGCCGCCGCAGCAGCTCGGCGCGCCGGTCCTCCATCTCGTTCAGCGAGCGCAGCAGCTCGGAGGTGGCCTGGTTGCGGAAGAGGCTCGGGAAGGAGATGAGGCGCCGGAAGGGCGAGGGATCGAGCGGCCCCTGCACGGACCGCTCGGAGCGGATCTCGTCCACAAGGGCCTGGAGCGCGCCCCGCTCTGCGTCGAGCTGGTTGCGCTGTCCCTGCAGGCCCGCGAGCTGCGTCACCTGGGCGGTGGCCTCGGCCTGGAGGTTCACCACCTGCTCGCCCTGGCGGTAGGCCGTAAGGGCCTCCTCGGCGGCCAGGAGCTGGCCCGAGAGCGTGTCGATCTGCTCCTCGAGGAACGCCACCGTGCTGCGCGCCTGCGTCTTCTTGATGTCCTGGCGCCGGGCCATGAAGCTCAGCGCCAGCGTGTTGGGCACCCGGTGCACGAGCTGCGTGTCCGTGGCCTCGTAGCTCACGTGGACGACGCCGGCCTCCCGGTTCGGGCGGCTGACGCCGATCGCCTCGCGCAGACGCTCCACGGCCCGCTCGAACTCCACCACCTCGATGACGATGCGGTCGTGGTCGAGGGCTTGGGGTGCCAGCGTGAACGTCGCCCCGCGAAGGGCCGCCGGGGTGGACGGCCCCACCACCCCCATGTCCGCGCCGCCGTCCAGGTCCGTGATCCGGTAGCGCCCGTCCCCGGAGGACTCCAGGAGGTACTCCGAGGCCGGCGCCCAGCGCTCCACGAACAGGTCGGACAGCATGGCCACGCGCGCTACGCCTCGCGGCTCCGTGACCCGCAGGTGCAGGTCCAGCGAATCGACCACCTCCTCCGCCAGCGTGCGACTGCGCAGCACCTCCATCTCGGTCTCGACCTGGCTGCCGGATGAGATGCTCCGCAGGACGTCAAGCACCGGCAGGTCGGACTGCTCCTCCTCGATGCGGATGGACGTGACCGCCCGCCACTCGTCCAGGGCGTACCAGGTGTAGAAGCCCGCCGCGGCGGTGCAGAGGACGACGGAAGCGGCGAGGATCCAGCGGTTGCGCAGGAGGAGGTCCCACACGTCGCGCAGGTGGATCTCGTCGTCGGGCGCGGCGCCTGCCGGGACGTCGTGGTTGGTGGGCTCGACCATAACCATCAGCGGATGAAGAGCGCGATGATGATGCTGGCGGCGGCGCCGATGGACGCCGCCACCACGTTCGTGTTGCGGCTGAGCCAGCTCCGCTCGGGCACCACGATCTGGTCGCCGGAGCGGATGGGCGACTCCCCGATGGTGGCCTCGCTGTCGAGCCCGAGCTCCACCGCCCGGCCGTCCCGCCAGAGCTGGATGGTGGCGTTGTTGCCGCGGGGCGTCACGCCGCCGGCCAGCGCCACCGCGTCGGCCACGCTCATGGTGGGATCCACGGGATACAGCCCGGGGGCGTTGACCTCGCCCTTGATGCGGATGCGCCGCAGCACCACGACTCCGATGGAGGGGTTGCGGAGCGTCTCGGAGAACCGCTCGATGAGCTCGCTCTCCAGCGAGGCGGGGGAGTACCCGGTCACCTGGATGCGACCCAGGCGGGGCAGCGTCACCGAGCCGCCCTCGTCCACCTGGAACTCGCCGGAGAACTCCGGCTCGCGCCACACGTCCAGGCGCACGATGTCGCCCGGCCGGATGAGGTGGCGGTCGTCGCCGCTGGACTCCGGCTGGGCCGACTGCGCCTCGGCTGGCGAGGGGGCCGCGCCGGCGAGCAGCAGGGACAGGGAGAGGAACGTGAGGATTCGCGTCATGGGAGAGCGGATGGAGGGTGCCTCTGTTCTGGAATCACGAACGCTGGTGCTCGAAGTGCTGCCGAGCAAGCTCAACCTCAATGTACCGGATCGTGGAAAGATAGCCCAGCCCGCGACCGCGAGACCTCGCACGTTCCGCGCCGCTCGGCGCGCCCGGCCGGTTGACCCGCCCCTTCCGCGACGCGACGATTCGACCTTCCGGCCGCGAAACCCCGTCCAGCTCCTCGGGTACCTATCAGGGATGCAGAAC
>JAHWKH010000349.1 GCA_019347995.1 Gemmatimonadota bacterium
CTCCTCCAGCGTCTGGAGCGCCGACAGAACCGACGTGTACGCCAGCTCCTCGTCCAGCGCCTCCCGCACCTCCGACACCGTGCCCGAGCCGTTACGCCACAGGATGCTCATCACGTCCAGCTCCCGCGGCGTGAACCGGATCTCGCTCATCTCGCCTCGCTGGCGCGTGTGCCTCCTCCGTCGCCGCGGAAGCTATGGAAGAGCCGGGGACGGGTCCACGGCCGGACCTTCCCCTACGTCTCCTGGCGTCCGAGCTGGTGGCTCAGCGAATCCTCCAGGTCCTCGACGAGGAATCGGTAGCCGGCCGCCGTGATCCGGGCCGGGCGCGCACGTTGACCATCCAGGATCGTCTCCTTCCCCATCTGGCCCAGGGCGGCCTTCAAGGCGAAGGCCGGGACCGGGACCAGGCTGGGCCGGTGCACCACCCGGGCGAGGGTATCGACGAAGGCCGCGTTGGGAACGGGATTCGGCGAGACGGCGTTGACCGGACCCCTCAGCTCCCGGTCCATGAGGGCGTGGTGGAGCACGCCCACCACGTCGTCCATGTCGATCCACGCCACGTACTGGCGGCCGCTGCCGATGCGCCCGCCCACGCCCATCTTGAAGGGCGGCAGGATGCGCTCGAGCATGCCTCCCGCGGGGCTCATGACCGGACCGGTGCGAGAGCGCACCACCCGCAGCCCCGCGCCCTCCGCGCGACGCGTGGCGGCCTCCCACGCCTGGCAGACGTCGGCCAGGAAGCCCTTTCCGGGGCCGCTCTCCTCGGTGAGCACCTCGTCGCCACGGCCACCGTAGTAGGTGATGCCCGACGCGGACACGAGCACGCCGGGACCGCCCCGATGCAGCCCGGCCAGCGTGCGTGACAGCAGCTCGGTGCCCTTCACGCGGCTGTCGAGGATCCTTCGCTTCTTCTCCTCCGTCCAGCGTGGAAGCTGGACCAGGGGCTCGCCGGCCAGGTGCACCACCGAATCGGCGGCCGCGAGCCCCTCGGCGTCGATCTCCTGCTCCGCGACGCTCCAGTAGACGGCGTCGTCGGCCCGGGCCGCGTCGCGGCTCCGTACCAGCCGCAGCACGCGGTGCCCGCCCGAGGTGAGGAAGTGAAGGAGCTCCGAGCCGATGAGGCCCGACGCGCCCGTGATGGCCACGGTGCGCCGGGGCGCGCCCCCGAAGCCGGCGTGGAGGGTGAGGTCGTGGAGGAGACGCCGGTGTCGGAAGCCGAACACCCGGGCCAGCTCGCGCTCCACGTCCAACAGCGCCTCCTGCTGCAGCGCGTCGAAGAACGCGCGCCGCACGCGGGTGCGCAGCGCGTGGCGCGCCGCCGCGAGGCCCACCTCCCGCTCCTCGACCGTCGCCCGGTGCGCGTCGAGACGGTTCAGGAGCGAGCGTCCCTGGAGGGTCCAGCTCAGCCCCAGCCCCTGCCGCGTCCCGGAGAAGTACGCGAACTCGGCGTCGGGGTTCTCGATGGGGTTGCCGAAGAAGTCGGTGTTCACGCGGGTGAGGCGGCCGTTGTAGCCGGTCTCCAGCAGGTCGAGACGCAGGCGCGGCAGCACCTCGGTGGCCCAGGTGGACTGCCTCTCCACCCGGTTCAGCTCGAGGTCGTTGGCGGCCTGGCGCAGCGCGGGGCTGGACGCCTCGGCCCGGGCGATCGCCTCCTCGAGCGTGAGCTGCGGCGTCTTGCCCTCCTGCGCCGCGAGGGAGCTGCCGGTCGCCGCCAGGAGCGCCAGCAGCGCGACGGCCGCTCCACCGGCCCGCCTCATGCCCCCGGCCTCCCCCCCTCCGCCGCCACGTCCTCCACCAGCCGCACCGGCGTGTCGTGCGCCAGGTAGTGATGCCCGTCCACGAGCACCGTCTCGCCCGCCTCTACCATGCCCTCGCCCGACGGCACGATCTCCACCAACGTGTCGTTGGCGCGGCCCGTGGTCACGTAGCGCCACTTGGCGCGGCCCCGACCCTGCGCGTCCTCCTCGTACACGAAGAGCATGGTCCGCGCGCGCCCCTCGCCCCGCTCCAGGATGGCCGAGCGCGGCACCAGGACGCGGTCGGGCAGGCTCGTGGCGGCCAGGGCGACCTCGGCGTACATCCCCGGCTTGATGCGGCCCGCCGGGTTGGGCAGCACCACCGTGACGCGGCCGGTGCGGCTGCCGGGGTCCACCACCGGGTTGACGCTCTCGACCCGCCCCTCGAAGCGCTCCTCGGGGAAGGCGGCGAAGCGCACGCTGGCGCGCCGGCCCTCCTCGATGGAGGCGAGCTCCGCCTCCAGGACCCGCACCTCCACGACGATGGGGTCGAGGTCGACCACCGTCAGGAGGTCGGTGCCCGCGGTGACGTGCTGCCCCACCACCACCTTCAGGTCGGCCACGCGCCCGGGAAAGGGCGCCTCGACGCGCGTGCGCGCCAGCTCCATGAGGGCGACCCGGTGGGCCACCTCGGCCTGGTCGAGGCCGCTGCGGGCGCGGGCGATGCGCTCGCGCTGCCGGCGCACCTCCGCGTCCTCGATGTCGTCGTCGAACAGCACCATCTGGCGGAAGTCGGCCTCGGCTCGCCGCAGGTCGCTCTCGGCCTGGGCGGCACGCAGCGCGTACTCCAGCGTGTCCACCTGGAGGAGGGGCTGGCCGGCCGCCACCCTGCGGTTCTCCCGCACCGCCACCGCCTGCACCACGCCCGTGACCTGCGCCTTGAGCGTCGCCCGGCGGCGCGCCTCCGCCTGCCCCGACGCGCTCACCGAGATCCAGAGCGTGTCCCTGGCCACCGGCGCGCCCCCCACCGGCTGGGGCATGTCGGCCGAGAAGGCCTCGGCGGACGGCACCTCCACGCCCATCGAGTCGGCCTCGGACGCCCGGGCCTCGGCCGGACCTTCGGCGGCTCCTCCGAGGCGCCACCACACCCCCGCGCCGAGCCCTCCGAGGAGCAGGAGGACGGTGAGGAGGCTCAGCGTGCGGCGGGAGAACGTCATGGCTGGGCGAGGCCGTGGGGACGGGCCGGGGCCGTGGGTCGCGGTGTTCAGACGCCGAAGACCCGGTCGGGCGTTGCCGCGGAGCGGACGTGCGGGACGGCAGCCTAGGGTACGGCGCGGCGGTGCGCCCGGTCAATGCGCCTACGGGAC
>JAHWKH010000034.1 GCA_019347995.1 Gemmatimonadota bacterium
CACTGGCTTGAGGATATAGCCAGCGACGTTCAGGTTGTACGCCTCGACGCGGTCGCGATCGTCGTTGGACGTCGTGAGCACGACCACAGCCGTGGACACGAGCTCGTGGTCCGGCCGCAGCTCCCGCAGGAACTCGATGCCGTTCATCTTCGGCATGTTGAGGTCCAGGAGCACGAGGAGGCGATGGAGCGGGATCTTGCCGCCCCGCAGGTTCTCCAGCGCCTCGATGCCGTTCTCCGCCACCCACAGCGGGTTGGTGATCCGGCTCTTCTTGAAGGCCCGCTGGACGTTCATCACGTCCACCTGGTCGTCCTCGACCAGCAGGATGTTCAGCGGCTTGCCCTCGCTCACATCATCCACCGGTCCTCCTCCTTCACCGTGGGATTCATGGGCCAGAGGAACTTGAAGGTGGCGCCCTCGCCTTCCCGGGACTCCACCCAGACCTGGCCGCCATGGTTGTCGATGATGCGCTTCACGACCGAGAGCCCGATGCCCGTGGACTCCACCTCGTCGCGGGGCTTGAGGGTCTGGAAGATGGTGAAGATCTTCTCGTGGTATTCCGGCGCGATGCCGGGTCCGTTGTCCATGACGCCGTATTCGTACCAGCCCTCGCCCTCGTCCGAGACCTCCACGCGCACCACCGGCGCCTCGCCGTCGGCGTGCTTGAGGGCGTTGCCGATGAGGTTGAGGAAGACCTGTCGGAGCGGCGTGGGCTCCGAATGGATGACCGGCCACCAGTCGCCGAGCTCGACGCGGAAGTGGGCCGGAGGGTCGAGGAGGTCGAGGATCTCCCGCACCATCTCGCCGACGTCCACCTCCTGAGGCTCCTCCTTGGTACGGCCGGCCCGGGAATACTGGAGGATGCCGTCGATGAGCGCCTCCATGCGGTGGACCCGGCCCTGCAGCAGGCGGATGTACTCTTCCGAGTCCGGGTCGAGGTGCTCCCCCAGATCCTCGGCGAGCCACGCGGAGAGGTTGGCGATGCCCCGCAGCGGCGCCTTCAGGTCGTGGCTGGCGATGTAGGCGAAGCGGTCGAGGTCCTCGTTGCTCTTCTTGAGGGCCCTGGCCGTGCGCCTCAGCTCGCGCGCCTGGGCCTCGAGGTTGGTGCGCTCCGACGACAGGAGATGGGTGATGCGCTCCAGCTCCTCCATGGCCCGGTCGCGCTCCTGCTCGGCCTCCTTCTGGTCGTGGACGTAGGTGTTGGTCCCGAACCACTTCACCACGTTCCCGTCCGGGTCCCGTTGGGCCACCGCCCGGGCGAGGTGCCATCGGTGCACGCCTCCGGCGTCGCGAAGGCGGAACTCGACTTCGTAGGGATCGCCGCGGGCGACGCTGTCGGCCCATCGCGCGCTGGCCTCCTCCGCGTCGTCGGGGTGGACGCGCTCGAGCCAGCGCTCCCCCAGCAGATTGTCCTCACCGACACCGAAGAAGTCGACCACCACCTTGTTCACGTAGTCGAGCTGCCCGTCGGGGCTGGCGGTCCAGATCTGCTGGGGGATGGAGTCGGCCAGGAATCGGTAGCGGGCCTCGCTGGCCTTGAGCCGCTCCTCGGCGCGCTTCCGGTCGGTGATGTCGTGCAGGTAGACGGACAGCCCGTCCTCCGAAGGGAAGGCGCGCACCTCGTACCAGTCGTCGAAGGCCGGATGGTAGGCCTCGAACTCCGCGGGACGGCCTTCCGCCACGACCTCCTCGTAGCGGGTCTGGAACGTGCCGTCGGGGGTGTCGGGGAACACCTCCATCAGGGGCTGCCCCACCAGCCGGCTGGCCGGCTCGCCCAGGAGCTCCTCGGTGGCGCGGTTCACGTACGTGAGGCGCCACGTGCGATCCATGGCGAAGAACGCATCGGAGATACTCTCGAGGATCGTGCGGACGCGCTCCTCGGCACTCTCGGCCTCGGCCCTCGCGGCCTGCTCGATGGCCAGGGCACGCTCGCGGGCGTCGGCTTCCCGGCGCTTCGTGATGTCCTGGGCGGTGCCGACCATGCGCGCCACTTCGCCCTCCTCGTCGGCGATGGCGCGGCCCTGGCTGAGGATCCAGGAGGTCTCTCCGTCGGGACCCACGACCCGGTGCTCGAAGGCGAACGGCTCCCGCGTCCCCATGGACCGGCCGATGAGGTCCTCGGCCTTCTCACGGTCGTCGGGTGGCAGCCGCTGGAGGTAGGCCTCGAGGCTGGGAGCGAAGGTCTCGGGGTCGGTCCCGAAGATGCGGTGCAGCTCGTCCGACCAGGTGATGCGGTCGGAGACCACGTCCCATTCCCAGCTGCCGATGCGAGCGAGCCGCTGGGTCTCCGCGAGCAGGCCTTCCCGTCGCCCGCGCTCCTTCTCGCCCTGCACGCGGTCGCCGACGTCGTGGAGGAAGGCGTTGAACGTCCACCCGTTCGGGCCCTCCATGGGCGAGATCGCGATCTCGACGGGAACCTCGCTGCCGTCCTTGCGCACGCCCAGGACCTCGACGCGCTGGCCGATGAGGGGGCCCTCGCCCGTCTGCAGGAAGCGCGCGAGCCCCTGCGTGTGGCGCTCGCGCAGTTGTTCGGGAATGATGAGATCGGCCAGGCGGCGCCCCAGGGCCTCCGCGCGCGTCCACCCGAACGTGCGGCGGGCGGCGTCGTTCCACTCCCGCACGACCCCGTCGGCGTCCATGGAGATGAAGGCGTCGTTGGCCGTCTCCAGGATCTCGCGGGTACGCCGCTCGGCGCGCTCGCGCTCGGCCTCGGCCCGCTCGCGCTCGACCACCCGGCCGAGGATCGCCCCCACGTGGGCGGAGAGCTCCATGAGCGCTCCGTCGGGCTCGGAGGGGGTGTCGGTGAAGAACTCCAGGACCGCGGCCACGTCCCGGCCCGCGAGGACCGGGAACGCGAACGCGCTGGCGAAGCCCGCCCGGGCCGCGGCGTCCGCGCGGGGGAAGTTCTCGTCCCGTCGAAGCCGGGAGATCCACTCCGGGAGCCCCGAGGCGAGGACGCGGCCCGGCAGCCCCTCGTTACGCCGGAAGCGCACCCGGCCAGTCGCGGCGCGGAAGCCGGCGTGGGCCGTGGGATCCTCGGGATGCCAGAGATGGGTAGGGCTGAGCTCGGTCTCGCCCCCGGGGCCCGGCACCGCCCGGTAGAGATGGCCCACCGGCCAGCCCGCGTGCTCGCAGATGCGATGGAGCGCCACGAGGAACGGGCCCTCCGCGTCGCGGCTCTCGTTGGCCCGCACCGCCAGCTCCTGGAGGAGGAGCAGCGCCTGGTTCTTCCTCTCCAGTTCCCGCTCCGACTGCTTCTGACGGGTGACCTCCACCATGACGCCACGGATGAAGACGCCGCCGCCGTCGCGCTCGATCGGCCGCACCAGGTCCTGGATCCAGACAACGCGCCCGTCCGCCGTCAGCACGCGGTAGGTGAGGTCGGCGTTGCGCCTGTTCTCCACGGCCGCGGCGATCTCGGCCAGGACGCGCTCCTTGTCGTCGGGGTGGAGGAGGACGTTCTCGAAGAAGCCTGTCTCGCGCGTCCAGCGCTCGGTGGAATGACCCAGGAGCTCCTCCGCCCGGCGGCTGACGAAGAGGAAACGATCGGTGCGCGGGTCGCGCTCGTTGACGATGGCGTCGATGCCGTCGACCAGGTCCACGAAGCTTCTCCACGTGGCCTGCGACGCGGATCCGTCCCGGCCCAGCCGGCGGCGCAGGAGGATCTGCGCCGCCGTGGCGGCCGCCACCTCCTCGAGGTCGCGCAGGTCCTCGGGCGTCCAGTGGCGGGGTTCGCGGGAGAGGACGCAGAGGGAGCCTGCTCCACCCTCCATCGCGGGAACCGGGACGGCCAGGAAGGACGAGATGCCCAGATCCAGGTGGAGCGGATCCTCCCGCAGAAGCTCGTGGCCACCCACGTCTTCGACGCGCAGCGAGTCTCCCTCGAGACCCGCGAGCGCGGCGAACAGGGGCGAGCGCTCCGACCAGTCACTCGGCGGAATCCCGTGCCGCCCGGCCAGGACCGGCCGCTGGCCGTCCGGCAGGGACAGGATGGCGGCGGGCGCGTCCAGGAGGCGCGCGGCGAGGCGACAGAGTCGATCGCCCGCCTCGGCGGTGGGATCGGCAGCGCCGACCGGGTCCATTGGGGCCCCGTAGACCTCGGGTGGTCCCTTCTCCGCGGTGGAGCGCTCCATTCGGGTCGGCCAGTCTGTGATGGGATCGCCGGGCTCGGAGGCGGATGCGCCTCCCGATTTCGCGCCCCAGAGGAACAAGATCCGTGCCGCCGTGGGTCGCCTCCGACGGAAGTCGGGCGCACGTCCGCAAGGCCGGGCGTGCTTGTCCCCGATCCGCTGGACCGTGCGGGAACCGTCCAGTTAGCATGAGCGGCGGAGCGGACCCCATGGGACGGAGGAAGCGGCCAGTGGACGAGGTGACCCTGGACGGCACGACCCTCACGCTGGCGGCGGTCGCCACGGTGGCGGGCGCGGGCGCCGTCCGGCTGCGACTGGACGCGGCGGCGCGCGCGCGCATCCTCGCCGCCCGGCGGGTCGTGGAGAAGGCGGTGGAGGCCGGGCAGCGCATCTACGGCGTCACGACCGGCTTCGGGCGGCTGGCGGATGTGGTCATCTCGACCGACCAGCAGGCCACGCTCCAGCGCAACCTGGTGCGGAGCCATGCGGCCGGCGTGGGTGAGCCCCTCGCCCGGGAGGAGGTGCGAGCGCTCATGCTCCTGCGCGCCAACGCGCTGGCGCGGGGAAACTCGGGCTGCCGCGAGGACGCCGTCGACCTCCTGCTGCGCATGCTGGAGCGGGGGGTCCACCCCGTGGTCCCGGAGGCGGGATCCGTGGGCGCCAGCGGCGACCTCGGGCCCCTCGCGCACGTCGCGCTGGCGCTCATGGGCGAAGGGTCCGTGGACTTGGACGGGGAGAGGATGGCCGCGGCCGACGGGCTCGCCGCGGCGGGGCTGGTGCCGCTGAGGCTCGAGGCCAAGGAGGGTCTCGCCCTCATCAACGGGACGCAGGCCACCACGGGCGTGGGCCTGCTGGCCCTGCTGCGGACCGAGGCCGCGCTGGAAGCGGCCGAATGCGCCGGCGCCATGAGCCTCGAAGCACTGGAGGGAACGCCGGAGGCCTTCCGGCCGGAGGTCGGCGGCGTACGGCCCCATCCGGGCCAGGTCCGGAGCGCCGAGCGGCTGCTGCGGCTGCTGCGCGACTCGGAGATCCGCGAGTCGCATCGCGTGGGCGATCCACGCATCCAGGACGCGTACAGTCTGCGCTGCATGCCCCAGGTCCACGGCGCCGCCCGTCAGGGGCTCGCGTACGTGCGATCGGTCCTCGAGGTCGAGGTCAACAGCGCCACGGACAACCCGCTCATCCTCCCGGACACCGGGGAGGTGGTGAGCGCGGGAAACTTCCACGCCCAGATCGTCGCGCAGGCGCTGGACCTCCTGTGCATCGCCGCGGCGGACGTCGCCGCCATCTCCGAGCGGCGCGTCGAACGGCTGCTCAACCCCGACCTCTCCCAGGGGCTTCCGGCCTTCCTCGCCGGATCGCCCGGCCTCGAGAGCGGCTTCATGATCGCCCAGGTCACGGCCGCTGACCTGCTCGCGGAGATGCGCGTCCTGGCCCACCCGGCCAGCGTCGACACGGTGCCCACCAGCGCCAACCGGGAAGACCACGTCTCCATGGGCATGGCGGCCGCCCGCAAGGCGCGGCGGGTGGCCCGCTGTCTCGAGCACGTGATCTCCGTGGAGCTCCTGTGCGCCGCGCAGGGCCTGGAGCACCGGCGCCCACTGAAGGCGGGCGTGGGGGTCGAGCGGGCGCACGCGGCGCTGCGGCGGCGCGTGCCTCCCCTGGAGGGCGACCGGCCCCTCATCGGCGACCTGGAGGCGGTGCGCGCCCTGCTGTTGAAGGGTGCCTTCGGGCCCGACGCCACCGACGCGCGCCTGGACGGTGAGATCGACGGAGTGCTGACCGGACCCGGGAGGACGACATGACGACGACCGACGCCGGGCCGCGGCCCGTGCGCGCGGCGCGGGGCGCGGAGATCTCCTGCCGCGGATGGCAACAGGAGGCGGCCCTGCGCATGCTGATGAACAACCTGGACCCGGAGGTCGCCGAGCGGCCCGAGGACCTGGTGGTGTACGGCGGCACCGGGCGCGCCGCGCGCAGCTGGGAGGCATTCGACGTCCTGGTCCGCACGCTGCGCGAGCTGGGGGACGACGAGACGCTCCTCGTGCAGTCGGGGCGTCCGGTGGGCGTGTTCCGCACCCACGTCGGGGCCCCGCGGGTGCTCATCGCCAACTCCAACCTGGTGGGACGCTGGGCCACGTGGGAGCACTTCCACGCGCTCGAGCGGCGCGGGCTCATGATGTACGGCCAGATGACCGCCGGCTCGTGGATCTACATCGGCACGCAGGGGATCCTGCAGGGGACGTACGAGACGTTCGGCGCCATGGCGCGGGCCCACTTCGGCGAGTCGCTGCGGGGCCGGTGGGTCCTCACCGGTGGCATGGGGGGCATGGGCGGCGCGCAGCCGCTGGCCGCCACGATGAACGGCGGCGCCCTGCTGTGCGTGGAGGTCGACGCCGAGCGCATCCGGCGCCGCATCGACGGCCGCTACTGCGACCGCATGACCCGCGACCTGGACGAGGCGCTGGAGTGGGTCCTCGGCGCCGCCGCCGGGGGGGAGCCCCTCTCCGTGGGGCTGGTGGGCAACTGCGCCGAGGTGCTCCCCGAGCTCGTGCGCCGCGGCGTGGTCCCCGACCTGGTGACGGACCAGACGTCCGCCCACGATCCCCTCAGCTACGTCCCCGCCGGGGTGTCGATGGAGGAGGCCGACGCGCTGCGGCGGGACGACGCCGCGGAGTACGGGCGGCGGGCGATGGCGTCCATGGCCGAGCACTGCCGGGCCATCGTGGCGCTCATGAAGAAGGGTGCCCACGCCGTGGACTACGGCAACAACCTGCGTGGCCAGGCCCGGGACGCCGGCTTCGAGGACGCCTTCGCCTATCCCGGCTTCGTGCCGGCCTACATCCGGCCCCTATTCTGCCAGGGGAAGGGACCGTTCCGCTGGGTCGCGCTCTCGGGAGACCCCGCCGACATCCACCGCACCGACGACCTCGTGCTGGAGCTCTTCCCCGGGGACGAGCACCTGGCCCGCTGGATCCGCATGGCGCGCGAGCGCGTCGCCTTCCAGGGGCTGCCGGCGCGGATCTGCTGGCTGGGGCAGGGCGACCGCGCCCGCTTCGGCGTGGCCATCAACGACCTGGTGGCGTCGGGCGAGATCTCGGCGCCGGTGGTGATCGGACGCGATCACCTGGACACCGGCTCGGTGGCCTCCCCCTTCCGGGAGACCGAGGGCATGAAGGACGGCACCGACGCCGTGGCCGACTGGCCGGTGCTGAACGCGCTCCTCAACACCGCGTCGGGAGCGAGCTGGGTGTCGTTCCACCACGGCGGCGGCGTAGGGATGGGCAACTCCCTCCACGCGGGGCAGGTGCTGGTGGCCGACGGCAGCGCCGCCATGCGGGAGCGCATCGAGCGCGTGCTCACCAACGACCCGGGACTCGGGGTGGTGCGCCATGCCGACGCGGGCTACCAGGACGCGGTGGACACGCTGCGGCGCACGGGGCTGCGGCATCCCATGCTGGACGCGGGGGGGTGAGGACCCGGACCTCCTAGCCCTCCACCAGCCGGCGCGCGACGGAGCGGTAGCGATCGGCCACGGCGTCCTCGTCCACGTGCCGGCCCGCCTCCACCCGGACCCGGCCCCCCACCACCACCTCGGCCACCGGGTTCGCGGCGCCCGAGAAGATCCAGGCGTCGAGGAGGTCGTCGTCCCTGCGGCCCACCAGCGCCGGGTGGTCGGGGTCTAGCGCCACCCAGTCGGCGCGGTGGCCGGCGGCGAGGCGTCCCACGGGCAGCCCCAGGGCCGCGGCTCCTCCCGCCCACGCGCGCTCCAGAAGCGAGCGGGCGGTGGAGGGGTGGGGGAAGCCGGCCGCGACGTTCCGCTCCTCGAGCCGGAGCCGCTGCGCGTATTCGAGCCAGCGTAGCTCCTCGACGGGGCTGGTGGAGACGTGGCTGTCGGAGCCGACGCCGAAGCGGCCGCCGGCTTCCAGCCACGGCCGCAGGGGGAAGATCCCGTCGCCCAGGTTCGCCTCCGTGGTGGGGCACAGGCCGGCCACCGCGCCGGTGGCGGCCAGCCGGGCCGCCTCGCCCGCCTCCACGTGGGTGGCGTGCACGGCGCACCAGCGCCCGTCCACGTCGGCGTGGTCCAGCAGCCACTCCACGGGCCTCGCCCCGGACCAGGCCAGGCACGCCTCCACCTCCCGTCGCTGCTCGGCCACGTGGATGTGGACCGGCGCCGAGGGTCCCGGCAGCCCCGCCACGGCCGGCTCGATCGCCTCGGGAGGCACGGCCCGCAGGCTGTGGAGGGCCAGGCCCACGCGCCGCGCCGGGTCGTTCGCGGTCTCGGCCTCGCAGCGGGCCACCAGGTCGAGGACGCCGTCCACGTCCAGGAGGAAGCGCCGCTGCGCCTCGCCGGGAGGCGCGCCGCCGAAGTCGCCGGCCATGTAGAGGACCGGGAGGTGGGTCAGGCCGATGCCCGCGGCTCGCGACGCGGCCAGGATCCGCCGGGACATCTCCGCCGGGTCGCCGTACGGATGGCCGTCGGGCGCATGGTGCAGGTAGTGGAACTCGCCCACCACGGTGTAGCCCGAGCGCAGCAGCTCCACGTAGAGCTGGGTGGCCACGGCCTCCACGTCTTCCGGCCCCAGGCGGGACAGGAAGGCGTACATGCGCTCGCGCCAGGACCAGAACGTGTCGCGCCCGCCGCCGCCGGACGGGGTTCGCTCGGTGAGGCCGGCCAGGGCGCGCTGGAAGGCATGGGAGTGGAGGTTGGGCACCCCGGGCACGGCGACGCCCGGGATGCGGCGGGCCTCCGGCGCGGTGGCGCCCGCCCGTGCCTCGAGCAGGAGGCCGCGGTCGTCGACGCGCAGGAGGACGTCGTCGGCCCATCCGTCGGGGAGGAGGGCCCGGGAGGCGAGGTGGTCGCGCATGGGCGGTCGAGTGTAGGATCGCGGGGACGCGCAGGCAAAGCGACATGGGCCGTCGGCCCGGGAGGAGGGAACGGATGGATCGCTGGGACACGCTCTGGATCGACGGTGGCGTCGCCACGCTGGTGGCGGGCGGTCCGGCGTGGGGCGCCATCTCCGACGGGGCGCTGGGCGTGAAGGACGGGCGCGTGGCGTGGGTGGGTGCCCGGGCCGACCTACCCGGCGCCCCCGCCGCCATGGCCGACGACGTACGGGAGATGGGGGGCGGCTGGATGACCCCCGGCCTGGTGGACTGCCACACGCACCTGGTCTTCGGCGGCGACCGCGCCGAGGAGTGGGAGCGGCGGATCGAGGGCGCGACCTACGAGGCCATCGCCCGGGGGGGCGGTGGCATCCGCGCCACGGTCGACCGCACCCGGGAGGCAGGGGAGGATGGCCTCCTGGGGGCCTCGCGCCCGCGGCTGGAGGCGCTCCTGGCCGAAGGCGTCACCACGGTCGAGATCAAGTCGGGCTACGGCCTCGATACGGAGACGGAGCTGAGCATGCTCCGCGTGGCCCGCCGCCTCGGGAGGATTCTTCCCGTGGACGTGCGCACGACCCTGCTGGGCGCGCACGTGCCGCCGGCCGGGGACGGGGACGGGCGAGCCCGCTACCTGGAGCGGGTGCGCGAGGAGATGATCCCCCGGGCGGCCGGGGAAAGGCTGGCCGACCAGGTGGACGCCTTCTGCGAGTCCATCGCCTTCACGCCGGGCGAATGCGAGGCGGTGCTGCGCGCGGGCCAGGCCCACGGCCTCGCCGCCCGCCTCCACGCGGACCAGCTCACGGACTGCGGCGGGGCGGCGCTGGCGGCCCGCGTGGGCGCCCGCTCCGCCGACCACCTCGAGCGGGCGTCCGAGGAGGGCGTGCGCGCCATGTCCGTGGCGGGCACGGCCGCGGTCCTCCTGCCGGGAGCGTTCTACACCCTGGGCGAGACGCAGGCGCCGCCGGTGGAGTCGCTGCGACGCCACGGCGTGGACATGGCCGTGGCCACGGACCTCAACCCGGGCACCTCGCCGCTCCTCTCGCTCCTGCTGGCGCTGAACATGGCCAGTACCCTGTTCCGACTGACGCCGGAGGAGGCGGTGGCGGGCGCCACCCGCGTCGCGGCGCGGGTGCTCGGCCTCGAGGAGGACCGCGGCACACTCGAGCCGGGCAAACGGGCCGACCTGGCCGTATGGGCGGTGGCGCACCCCCGGGAGCTGTGCTACTGGATCGGAGGCAACCCACTGGTGGAATCGGTGAAGGACGGCGTCCCGCGGCCCCGGGGAGGCACCCGGTGAGCTGCGGTCCCCGCGGACCGGGTCCCCGGGAGCGGCGCGTCCCCGTGGAGCCGGGGCTGGCGCTGCGCGTCCACGAGCGCGGGGACGGGCCGACCCTCCTCCTCCTTCACGGCTTCACCGGTTCCGTCGAGGCCTGGGGCGAGGCGCTCCTGGACGGGCTGGCGTGCCGCCACCGCGTGCTCGCCGTCGACCTCCACGGCCACGGTCGGAGCGACGCCCCCACCGATCCCGCACGGCTGGACATGCTCCGCGTCGTCGACGACCTGGTGGCTGTCCTGGACGCCGCAGGGGCTCGCCGCGCCACCTGGATCGGGTACTCGATGGGCGGGCGGGTCGCCCTGGCGGCCGCGGTCCTGCGGCCCGAACGCGTGGAGCGCCTGGTGCTGGAGAGCGCGTCCCCCGGGCTGGCGACGCCCGAGGAGCGGAGTCTGCGCCGGGAGCAGGACGAGGCGCTTGCGGCGAGCCTCGAGCGGGAGGGCCTCGAGGCCTTCGTCGACCGGTGGATGGCGCTCCCGCTCTTCGCCAGCCAGCGTCGGCTGCCGGCGGAGGTGCGCGAAGGCGAGCGCCGTCGGCGCCTGGCCAACCGCCCTGCCGCCCTCGCCGCGTCGCTGCGCGGGATGGGCGCCGGCAGTCAGCCCTCCTTCTGGGAGGCTCTCGCGGGCGTGGCGGCGCCGACGCTCCTCCTCACCGGGGAGGAGGACGCGAAGTTCCGGGCCCTGGCCGACGCGATGGCGGCGCGTCTGCCCGACGCCCTCAGGCGGGACGTGGCGGGCGCAGGGCACGCCGTCCACCTGGAGGCGCCCGAGGCGTGGCTCGAGGCCGTGCGCTCGTTCGTGGAGCCGAGCGCGGCGGCGCCCTAGCGTCCTGACACTAGCGCACCCCTCAGGCGCCCCCGGGCCGTCGGGTGGTCGGTCGCCTCGCGCCGTCTCCCCCGCCACGCCGCACCGGGGGACGGGCGGAGACCCCGCCGGAGCGTGCCGCGGGCGCCCGGCTCGCCGACGGAGGATCGCGCCTCGCCGGGGGGCGAGCGGAGCCGCCTCTAGCGGATGGCCGCGAAGATGGCCGGGCGCCGGCCGGGGCCGGTCGCGCCCGCGAGCCGCCCCGCGCCGACGGGGGGAAGGAACCGCGGCCGCCGCCGGAGCGGGCCGAAGGCCGGGACGGAGCGCGTGGACGGGAGCGCGCCGACGAGCCGGAGCGGGCCGGTCGGCTGGGGCGCGCGGAGGGCCTCGACGGCGCCCCCTGGCCGGAGCGGGCCGAAGGCCTCGAGGGGGCCGCGCCACCGGGACGCGTCGAGGGTCTCGGGGGAGCTCCGTCGCTCGAGCGCGCCGAGGGCGCCCGGTCCCCGGCACGCGCCGATGGACGGGACGGTGTCCCCTGTCCGGAGCGGACCGACGGCCTCGCGGGCGCGGCGCTCCCGCCCGGCCGCGCCGTCGGCGCTCCCTGGCCGCCCGATCGGGCGGACGGCCGGGGCGAGACGCTCTCGCCGCCGTCGCGGGCGAGGCGGGTCCGCGCGCC
>JAHWKH010000350.1 GCA_019347995.1 Gemmatimonadota bacterium
TCCCCAGCCAGAACAGCCCCACCGCCACACCCATCCACTCGCCGCGGCGCGCGAACATCCACGCCATCAGGGCGGGAACGGCGAGCTGGAAGACCGTCCCGCCCGCCGCCGTGAGGAACGGGCTGCCCAGCCACAGGAAGGCGGCGTGCCCCGCTTCGTGCACCACCAGGGTCAGGGCGCCGAAGGGCTCGTGCAGCGGCCCGCCGTGGGCGCGGCCCGTGAGCACGTTCCAGAGCACCCACGCCATCACGGGCAGGAGCAGGGCGCGGGGGAGCCAGGGACGCGCGTTGGCGGAGGCGGCGACGGCGGCGCTCAGCCGGCTCGCGGGTGGAAGGGGGGTGGGCCCGGAGGCGCCCGGGGCCGGCGAGCGGCCGTCCGGCGCCGCGACCGCCTCACCGCCGGCGCGCTCCCCGGCCTCCGCGCGCCGGGCGGCGCGGAAAGGGTTCGTCTCCATCGCCCGAACGTACCGCTCACGCGGCCCCCGCCGCGAGCTTTTCTCCGCCGGGGCGGCTCCCCATGTTGCAGGTCCATCCACACAGCCAATCCGGAGACGCTTCATGGCCCGCCCACCCAGCCGCTCCCTCGCGGCCGTCGTCGTGGCGCTCGCACTCGCCGCCCCGGCTCCCGCGGCGGCCCAGCAGGCCGGGCTCGACGACTTCCTCGCCGCCCTCGACTTCAGGGAGATGGGTCCCGCCACCATGGGCGGCCGCGTCTCCGACCTGGCCATCCATCCGTCCGCGCCCGCGACCTGGTACGTGGGCCTCGCCACGGGCGGCGTGTGGAAGACCACCAGCCATGGCTCGAGCTGGACGCCCCTGTGGGACGACCAGCCCTGCCCGTCCATCGGAGCCGTCGCCGTGGCCCCCTCCAGCCCCAACGTGCTGTGGGTGGGGACCGGAGAGCCGCAGAACCGCCAGTCCTCGCCGTGGGGGTGCGGCGTCTTCCGCTCCACCGACGGGGGCCGCACCTGGTCCAGCCTGGGCCTCGAGGACACGCGCCACGTCTCGCGCATCGTGGTGCACCCGACCGACCCCGACGTGGCGTGGGTGGGCGCCGTGGGCCGGCTGTGGGGACCGAACGAGGAGCGGGGCGTCTACCGCACCACCGACGCGGGGCGCACCTGGGACAAGGTCCTGTTCATCGACGAGGACACCGGCGTCATCGACCTGGCCGCCGACGCCTCCGATCCCAACACGCTCTTCGCCGCCACCTACTCCCGCCGGCGCACCGGCTTCGGCTTCAGCGCCAGCGGCGGGGGCGGCGGCATCTGGCGCTCCTCCGACGGTGGCGACACCTGGGAGCGCCTGAGCGAGGGCCTTCCGGAAGGGGAGATCGGGAGGGTCGGCCTGGACGTCCACGACCGTGACGGCGACCTGGTCTACGCCACCGTCGAGGCCACCGGCGGCGACACCGGCCTGTACCGCTCGCGGGACCGGGGCGCCACGTGGGAGAAGGTGTCGAGCAACAATCCGCGGCCCATGTACTTCAGCCTGGTGCGCATCGATCCGAACAACCCCGACCGGATCTATCTGGGCGGCGTGCAGCTCCAGGTCTCGGACGACGGCGGCCGCACGTGGTGGGACCGGGACGGCGCGGAGAACATCCACGTCGACCACCACGCACTGTGGATCGATCCATCCGATTCCGACCACGTGGTCCTGGGCACCGACGGCGGCCTCGCCACAACCTTCGACGGGGCCGAGACCTGGCGCGCCATCACCAACATGGCCATCGGGCAGTTCTACGAGGTCGACGTGGACGATCGTGACCCCTACTGGGTGTGCGGCGGCCTGCAGGACAACGGCAACTGGTGCGCGCCGACCCATTCGCTGGACGGCTTCGGCGTCGACAACGACCACTGGATCCCCATCCATACCGGCGACGGCTTCCACAACCATCCCGACCCGTTCGATCCGGAGTACGTCTACACCGAGTCGCAGGGCGGCAACATGGCGCGGGTGCACGTGGCCACCGGCCAGCAGCAGGACATGCGGCCGATCGCCCGCACCGACGACGAGGACGCGGAGTACCGCTGGAACTGGAACACGCCCATCGTCGTCTCGCGCCACGCGCGCGGCACCGTATACGCGGCCGGCAACCACCTCCTGCGCTCCCGCGACCACGGCATCACCTGGGAAGAGGCGAGCCCGGACCTGACGAAGAACCTCGATCGCGACACGCTGCGCATCTTCGGACGTCCGCTGGGCGAGGAGCACCTCTCCAGGAACGACGGCATCGGGGCGTACGGCACCATCACCGCCGCCGCCGAGTCGCCCCTGGACGCGCGTGTGCTCTGGGCGGGCACCGACGACGGCAACCTCCAGGTGACCACCGACGGCGGCGCCACGTGGAGCAACGTCGTGGAGCGCGTGCCGGGGCTGCCCCCGCACACGTACGTGAGCCGCATCGACCCCTCCCACCACGAGCCGGGCCGCGTCTACGTCTCCTTCGACGGCCACCGCAACGACGATTTCGCGCCGTACGTGTTCACCAGCGACGACTTCGGCCGGAGCTGGAGGCGCATCACCGACGGGCTGCCCGACTGGTCGGTGAACACGGTGCGGGAGCATCCGCGCACGCCGTCGCTGCTGTTCGCCGGCAACGAGATCGGGATGTGGGTCACGTTCGACCGGGGCGAGCGCTGGCACCGGCTCGAGGGTGACCTGCCCACGGTCCCCGTCGACGACATCGCCATCCAGGAGCGGGAGAACGACCTGGTGGTGGGCACCCACGGAAGGAGCGTCTGGATCCTCTCCGGGCTGGGGCCGCTGGAGGCGCAGGCGCGGGCGGACGTGGTGGCGGAGGCCGTGGAGCTCTTCGAGCCGCAACGCGCCACCCAGTGGTCCATCGCGTTCGCGTGGCCCTTCCAGGGCGACCGCTTCGCCGGCGAGAACCCGGCCGACGGCGCGGTCCTCCGCTACTGGCTGCGCGACGGGGTGGAGGCGGCGCCCGCGGTGACCGACGGGGGCACGGCGTCCGGCGACGGCGGCGCGTCGGGCAACGGCGGCTCGTCCGCCGGCGCTTCGCCCGCCGACGGGGTGCGCCTGGTGGTCAGCGACGACACGGGCACGCCGGTGCGCACCCTGGACGGCCCCGCCGGGG
>JAHWKH010000351.1 GCA_019347995.1 Gemmatimonadota bacterium
TCCAGGACCCGGGCGGGAGACCCGGCGGCCCGGAGCGTCCGGTCCAGGAGGAAGACCTGGTCCGCGTGGGCGGCCACGACCTCCACGTCGTGGGACGCGCAAAAGAGCGTGAGCCCCCGGGCCTGCTGGAGGTCGCAAACCATGGTGTAGAAGCGGGCCCGGGCGCCGGGATCGAGACCCGCGGTGGGCTCGTCCAGGAGGAGGAGGCGCGGCCGGGTGGCCAGGGCGCGGGCGATGAGGACCCGCTGCTGCTGTCCGCCCGAGAGCTGGGTCGGGTAGAGGTCCTTCTTGCCCACGATCTGGAAGCGATCGAGGGCGTCGGCCACGATGGCCTGACGGTCCTTGCGCTTCACGTTCCGGTACGAGAGCGGAATCTCCAGGTTCTCGTACACGGTGAGGTCGTCGAGCAGGTGGTACTGCTGGAACACGAAGCCGATGTACTGCTTGTTGAGCTCGATGCGGTGCTTGGGCTTCATGGCGTGCACCGGCTGGTCGAGGAGGAAGAACTCCCCGCGCCAGTCGGCGTCCAGCATGCCCAGGATGGAGAGGAGCGTGCTCTTCCCCGCCCCCGACGGGCCCATGATGGTGACGAACTCGCCTTCGCGGATGTCGGCGTCGATGCGCCGGAGCACGAAGGTCTCCCCCGCTCCGGTCTTGTACGACTTCTCGACGTTCCTCAGTCGGATCATGGCTCGCTGGATGGCAGTGGGTGCACGTGACGGCCTCCGATCCCCGCGCCCATGGGCGAGCCGGAGAGCGGAGGCCTCCCGGGCAATTGGACGGGCCGGACGGAGCGGGGGTTTCACGGCCCGTCCCTGAGTCCATGGAAGCTAGGGTTTCGGGAGGTCGCTGTCAGGACCGGGCGGCATGTCGGCTATTCGTGGCGGAGCGCCTCCATGGGCGGCACCCCCGCGGCGCGGCGGGCCGGGACGAAGCTGGCGAGCACGACGACGCCCACCAGGAGCAGTGCCACCGTGCCCAGCGCCCAGGGGTCGGCGGGGCTGAGCCCCAGCAGGAGGCTCTGCATCACGCTGCCGACCCCGACCGACAGCAGGGCGCCCACGACGACCCCCGGCAGCGCCAGGGCGATTCCACCCCGGACCAACAGGCGGAGCAGGTCGGATCGGTCGGCGCCCAGCGCCATGCGCACCCCCATCTCACGGGTGCGCTGACCCACGGCGTGGGCCACGACGCCGTAGACGCCGAGCCCGGCGAGGAGGAGGGCCAGCAGGCCCAGGGTCGCGGTCACCCCGGCCGCCACGCGCTGCGGCAGGATCCCCAGCCGGGTGTAGCTCTCCAGCGCGATGACGGGGGTGAAGGAGAGGCTGGGATCGGCCTCGAGGATGGCCCGGCGCAGCGAAGGCGCCACGGCGGTGATGCCGCCCCCGGCGCGCACGACCACGTGCGCACCGGGATCGTAGCTCTGGCTCAGCGGCAGGTAGACGAACGGCTTGGCCGCCTCGGTGATCAGGCTGTTCTTCACGTCCTCGACCACGCCGACCACGGTGAGCAGGGGAGCCTCGCCCCCGAGGCCCCATCGGAACGCCCGGCCGAGAGGCTCCTCACCCGGCCACACGCGCTCCGCGAAGACGCGGCTCACCACGGCCACCGCCTCCGACCCGGCGTCGTCGGCGACCGAGAAGTCCCTCCCCTGGAGGAGCGGGATCCGGAGCGTCCCGAAATACCCCGGCGAGACGCGGTTGAAGTCGACGGGCACCCCCCGTTCCTCCTCGGGCCGGCCCTCGGGCCGCACGACCGTGCCGTTGCTGCTCATGTCCAGCGGGAAGTCCATGGCCAGCGCCGCGGCCGAGACCCCCGGAAGCTCCCGGATCCGATCCAGCAGCATCTGCTGAAAGCCCCGTCCCTCCTCCGCGTCGTACCCCTCCAGGGACAGGTCCACCCCGGCCATGTAGGTGTCGCTCGGATCGAAGCCGGTCTCGAGCTCCGACGCCTGCTGGAGCGAGCGGACGAAGAGCCCGGCGGCCATCAGCAGCACCAGCGAGAAGCCCACCTGCGCCGTCACGAACGCCCGGCGCACCCAGCTCCGCCCTCCGCCGGAGCGAACGTCCTCGCGCAGGGAGCGCACCAGGTCGAGGCGGGTCGCCTGGAGCGCCGGGAGGAGACCGAAGACGAGGCCGGTGACCAGCGTCACCGCCGCGGCGAACGCGAACACGCGGCCGTCGGGGGAGACGTCGAAATCGATGGGCACCGGCGTCGGGACCAGATCGGGACGCAGGAGGCCCACCCCGAAGACCGCCAGGGCCGCCCCCACCGCCCCGCCGAGGACGAAGACGAGGAGGGCCTCGACCGTGAGCTGGCGCAGGAGCGCCCCGCGGCCGGCGCCCAGGGCGAGGCGCACCGCCACCTCGCGCTCCCGCGCGGCGGCCCTGCCCAGGAACATCCCCGCCACGTTGGCGCACGTGACCACCAGGATGAGTCCCACCAACCCCATGAGCACCCCCAGGAAGAGCGAAGCCGGACCCCGACCGCCTCCCGGGATCGGCCCCAGCGGGAGCGCGGAGAACGTCCGGTTCGCGTTGGTGGCGGGGTGGGCCTCGGCGAGTCGGGCCCCCAGCCCGGTGAGCTGCGCGTTCAGCTCGTCGACCGTGCCGCCGGGCCTCAGGAGGCCCAGGGTCTGGTGCCAGCTCGCCCCGCGCTGGTCCAGGTAGTCGCGACCCTCGCTCATGGGCGGGTGCTGGACGATGGGCAGGTACACGTCGGGCACGTAGCCGATCATGTGCCCGCGGAAGTCCGCGGGGCCGATGCCCACCACCGTGTACGGCCGGCGGTTGAGCTGGATGGTCGCGCCGACGACGTCGGGGGCCGCGCCCATGCGATCCCGCCAGAAGCCGTGGCCGAGCACCGCGACGGGGTGCTCCCCTACGCCCCGGTCCTCCTCGGGCGTGAGGAAGCGCCCGGCCGTGGGCATCAGGCCCAGCACGCGGAAATATTCGGGGGAGACGAAGATGGCGTTGACCCGCTCCCCCTCCCCGCCCCGCGAGAGCGCCAGCGTCTCGAGGCGGTAGGCCGCCGCCGCGTCCAGGGCCGGCACCCCCTCACGGATGTCGATGAAATCCGGATACGCGAACGAGTC
>JAHWKH010000352.1 GCA_019347995.1 Gemmatimonadota bacterium
TCCTCGAGGCGCGCGCCAGGCCCGGCGGGCGGGCCTACCAGCTCCAGGACGCCGGCTACACGTGGGACACCGGCCCCTCGCTGATCACGATGCCCTGGGTGGTGGAGGAGACCTTCGCGGCGGGCGGCATGGACCTGCGCAGCGAGGTCGAGCTGGTGGAGCTCGACCCCTTCTATCGCATCGCCTGGGCCGGCGAGCAACGCACGCTGGACTTCACCGCCGACCGGGAACGCAGGCGCGAGCAGCTCGCGCGCTTCGATGCGCGCGACGCCGCCGCCCTCGACGGCTTCCTGGAGACGCTGCGCCCCATCTACGAGCGGGGGATCCTCGACGCGGGGCGCCGGCCGTTCCTGCGCGCCCGCGACCTCGCGGCGTTCACGCCCGCGATGGTGCGCCTGGGCGCGGCCCAGCCGCTGGCCACGCTGGTCGCCCGTCACTTCCGCCACCCCCGCGTGCGCGAGGCCTTCTCCTTCCACTCGCTGTTCATCGGAGGCAACCCGTTCCGCGTGCCGGCCATCTACGCGGCGCTCGTGTACCTCCAGTTCCTTGACCGCGTGTGGTACGCCCGTGGCGGTGTGTACTCGGTTGTCGAGGCGATGGCGCGCCCACTGGACGTACGCTGCGGCGCCCGGGTGGAGCGGGTGGAGACGCGCGGCGGGCGGGTGACCGGCGTGGTAACGCAGGGCGGGGAGCGCCTCTGCGCCGACGTGGTCGTCTCCAACGCCGACGTGCTGCGCACCCACGAGCTGCTGGGCCGCCGCCCGCCGCGCCGGCGCCTGCGCGCGACGATGTCGTGCTTTCTGCTCTACCTGGGCACCGACCGGGTCTTCGACCAGCTCCGCCACCACACGCTCCTGGTGGGCAGCGGCTACCGGCGCTTCATCGGCGACGTGACCCGGCGCGGGCGCCTGGCCCCGACGTTCTCCACCTACCTGCACGCGCCCGCGCGCAGCGAGCCCGCGATGGCGCCGCCAGGCGGGGACTCCATCGCCGCGCTGCTGCCCGTGCCCAACCTGCGCCGCGGGCGGGTGGACTGGGCCCGGGAGTCCGACCGGCTGCGCGACGCGCTGGTGGCCGATCTCGAGTCGACGTTCGGGCTGAGCGGCCTGGCCGACTCCGTGCGCGTCGAGCACCGCATGACGCCCGTGGACTTCGAGCGCGAGCTGGGCGCGCTGCACGGCAACGCCTTCGCCATCGAGCCGGTGCTCCACCAGTCGGCCTGGCTGCGCCAGCACAACCGCCACCGCGACGTGGCCGGGCTGTACTTCGTCGGCGGGGGGACCCATCCGGGCGCGGGGATCCCCGGCGTGCTGCTGGGCGCCCAGGTCACCGCCGGGCTGATCGCCGCCGACGGACACAGGGGGGTGGGCCGTGCTCCTGCAGCGCTCGCCTGATCCCGTTCTGGCCGAGGCGCGCGCCACCACGCGGCGCGTCGCGCGCACGTTCGCGGTCTCCTGCCGGCTGCTGCCCCGGGAGCTGCGCGACGACGTCCACCGGCTCTACCTGGTCTTCCGCACGCTCGACGACCTCGTGGACGACGGACAGCCCGAGGCGCAGGCTCGGGTGGAGGCCGTGGAGGCCTGGTGCGCGGACGGGGCCGTTCGCTCGCGCGAGGCGGCGCTGCTGGCCGACCTGGCCGCCCGCCACCCGCTGCCCCGCGACGCGGTGCGCGACTTCTGCGGGGGCATGCGCGACGACCTCGCCGGTGCGCCGTTGCGCACGGAGGCCGATCTGGACCGCTACTGCTACCGGGTGGCCGGGACGGTCGGCGTCGTCATGGCCGAGGTGCTGGGCGTGGGCGACCGCGAGGCCGCGCTGCCCGCCGCCGCCGCGCTGGGCATGGCCATGCAGCGGACCAACATCCTGCGCGACATCGACGAGGACCGGGGCAACGGGCGGGTCTATGTCCCC
This sequence comes from Gemmatimonadota bacterium, assembly GCA_019347995.1. The sequence continues at coordinate 1,912 of JAHWKH010000352.1, forward strand.
ACGGAGGCGATCGACCGCTGCGGCTGCACGTTGGAGCCCGGCTGTCGCGAGGCGCTGGTGCGCGACCAGATCGCCCGTGCCGACGCGCTCTACGAGCGGGGAGCGCAGGGCATCCCGCTGCTGCTGTGCGGCCGGCGCGCGGTCGCCGCGGCCGCGGCGATGTACCGCGAGATCCTGCGCCAGATCGAGCGCGAGGGCTACGGCGCCGACGAGGTGCCCGATCTCTTCTTCACCAACTACAAGATGACCGATATCGTGGGCCACCAGTATTCGATGGACTCACCCGAGATGGGTGACGTGCTCGAAGCGCAGGACGCGGCCCTGGGCGAGCTCGTGGACTATCTCGACCGAAACGTTGCCGACTACGCGCTCGTCGTGAGCTCCGACCACGGCCATACGCCGAGCCCGGAACGTTCGGGCGCGTGGCCGATCAGTCAGGACGAGTTGGAGCGCGACATGAACGAGGCCTTCGGCGTGCCCGACGGTGAGACCCGCGTCCCACAGCGGGTAGACGATCGCGCGCACGATCCGGTCGAGGTCGGCCCCCTCGACCTGGTCGAGGTCTGCCACGCCAACGCCGGCTCCGAGATCACCTACGTCGTCCGCATGCGCGAAGGCTTCGGCACAGATGTCGAGGGCCTCGTCGAGATCGCCATGAACCTCACCGGCGACACCACCAGCTACGAGGCCTTCGTCGAGGTCGGGATCCGCGGGGGCGAGGTCCGCGCCGTGGTGATCAGCCAGCTCGTGAACCTCTCCGGCGTGGGCGGCGTGTCCTCCGAGCCGACGTCCCAGCGCACGGCCCCTTCCTCCGAGCCGACCCATCAGGCTGCCCCCGAACCGACCGCTCGTCCGGCGTCCGCGTCGCAGCGTACGTCCGGCGAGGTCGCCCCGCAGGAGATCGTCCCCGAGGTAGCCGCCGAGCAGACTGTGGAGGACGTGACGGTCGCTCCGGCGCAGGTCGTGGCCCCGGCTCCCGCGGCCACGCCGGCCCCCACCGCTTCCGCCGCTCCGTCCGCGGAGCCGCAGGTCGTCGAGCCGGCCGTCGAAGGCTCCGACGAGCCCGCGCCGGCGCCGTCGATGTGGGGCGCGGATCCGAACCTGCTGGCGACGGACGGCGGATGGCTGCCCGGACGTCTCACGCCCGAGCGGCTCCAGATGCTCCAGGACG